>JBNJDR010000015.1:0-42090 GCA_051745085.1 Bacillota bacterium
AAAAATAAGTTGCTATCTATTAAATTTTATGATATTTTTATACTTAAAATACCTATAGGAGGTTGAATAATTGAAGAAAAAATTAAACTTACCTCATTCTGTCCAAATCCTCTATGGATTTGGGGTCAGCTATGCAATTGTCGACCAAATCTTTGCTCAATGGGTATTATACTATTACCTCCCCCCTTCAGCATCGGAATTAAGACCTGTATTATCACCGCTAATGATTTCATTAGCTTTAGTTATTTCTCGATTTATTGATATGATTGCCGATCCAGCTGTAGGTTATCTCTCAGATCAAACAAAAACCAGGTGGGGCAGACGAATACCATATCTCGCAGTAGGAGTTTTACCATTAGCTGCAGCGACTATCGCTTTCTTCTATCCCCCCACTGCTTCAAGCCAATTGATTAGATTTGGTTATTTAGCTGGAGTTGGTTCTCTTTTCTTTCTTTTTTATACCATAGTTGGAGCTCCATATAACGCTTTGATTCCTGATTTAGCCCAAAATAAAGCTGATCGCTTAAACCTTTCTACCTGGCAGTCCGTTTTCCGACTTATTTATACAGCAATAGCAATGATACTCCCAGGCTGGTTGATAGTGCAGATAGGACAGGGTGATGAACAATTAGGAATAAGAAGCATGGTGGCTTTACTTTCGATTATAATGGTAATAGGGGTGCTCATCACTGTCTTAAAAGTCGACGAAAAGAAATATAGTCAACCTGCTGAAACCTCAATAAAAATCAGAAAAGCTATAGGTTACATATTAAATAATAAGTCTATATTATATTATTTTGCCGGGTTTACGTTTTTCTTTTTAGGTTTCAACACTTTAAGAGGATCAATAAATTACTATATAGAAGATATTATGGGATATGGCAAAACAGAAATTACCCTGGCCTCTGCTTTACTATTCGGAAGTGCCGCTCTAGCATTTTATCCAGTGAACCGCATAGCCAAAAAAGCCGGCTATAAAAAACCGCTACTTATTTTTTTGATATTTTCAAGTTTGCTTGCTCTCCTACTAACAGGAGTAGGCCGAATATTCCCTGCTGAAGTAGGATTTTTAATTTTCTTTTTATTTGGGATACCCATAGCAGGAGCTGCCTTTATATTTCCCCCAGCCATGCTTAGTGAAATCAGTTCAAGTTTTAAAACAAAAAAAAATATAAGTATTGAAGGTTTATTTTTTGGAGTCCAGGGATTTTTCTTGAAACTGGCATTTCTACTTTCAATTGCCCTTTTACCCTTACTTCTTGTCTCTGGAGGAACCAACTTCAATTGGAGTAGGGCATTAATAGGAGAAATTAATCAAGTCACTTCTCAGGGCATTTATTCCACTTCTTATCTAGCAGCAATAGCTTTTCTAATCTCCTTCTTCTGCTATCTAGGATATCAGGAGGAAAACTGATCTATATGAGTTTTACCTGATGATAATATTAATTCAGCCCTATAATCTAAAGGCTGATAGCTATTTTCATTTATAATTTTTCTTACCTCTTCTAAATAAATCACCAGGTTTTTAACCCGATGACTACGATCCTTATACCTAAAAATCCAAAAAGTTATGTAAATAAAATTTATCGCTTCCTGTTCTATCAAACGAGAATACACACCCAGCCAAAGCACAGGATTTAAATGCTGGTCTTTAAGAAAATATGCCTGGGTTAAAGCTTCTTTCAAATAATCTCGTTTATAGTTCAATAGAAAAATCTGGCTATTTACAAAATTAATGATATCATAAGAGTCTGGGCGGGAAATAAATTCTTCCATAATAAAATGAAATCCAATTTTCTCTTCTTCACTGGCTTTATCTGCTAAATATTCAAGTAAAACTTTTAATTTTTTTCCCAATCCTGATACCTGAATAATATCTCCATTTTCTCTAGAGTTATCTTTTTTAAACTCAGGGTTTTCTTCAACCTTAGTATTTTCTGTAGTTTTCCTCGAAACTAGGGTGTTTACCAATGTATCTATACTTGATATTTTCCCAGGCATGTTCTCCCCCCTTTCACTTTTAATTTATCTTTAATAACTACTTTTTCTTCACCTGACCATAAGTGGAAAACTTCTTTTGCATTAATTCCATCTCCGCCTCCGATAAAATAACTGGGTCATCAATTGATTTAGCGCGCCAATAAACTTCCGCCACAAATTCAATCTCTTCTGCAACATTGAAGGCATTAGCCAGGTCAGATGCTCCAGCTAAAAGACCATGATTTGCCAATAAGACAGCTTTCCTATTTTCGATTGACTTTAGAGCATTTTCAGCAAGCTCTTTCGTCCCATAAGTGGCATATTCAGCACAACGGACATCTTTTCCCGCAAGAGCAATCATATAATGAGCCGGAGGTAATGGCTTCCGTAATAAGGATAAAGAAGTTGCATAAGTAGAATGGGTATGAATCAATGCTTTTATATCTTCGCGATTTTGATAAATTAGCCTATGCATCATTTCTTCGCTTGAAG
This sequence comes from Bacillota bacterium, assembly GCA_051745085.1. GTDB lineage: Bacteria > Bacillota > Halanaerobiia > Halanaerobiales > Halarsenatibacteraceae > Halonatronomonas. Next base: position 2,473 of record JBNJDR010000015.1, read on the forward strand.
GTTCTTTATCTCCCTCAATAATTTTGCCATCTAAATCCATTATAACAATATCAGTTGGCTTTAATTCAAAATATGGAATCCCGCTTGGGCTTATCATCATCATTTGATCATCCGGGAAAAAAATACTTAAATTGCCTCCTGTCCCTTTAGTTAAATCATGCTCAACTAATTTTTGACCATATTCAACTATTTGCTTTCTTTCATTTTTAAATAACATCTAAAAACCTCCAAATTATTGGTTTCCCCCATCTCCAAAGTGATGTAGTACTTTAGCCATTTCAAAACGGCTTACATAAGATTCTCGATACAGGGTATCGCTGCGAGCAATCCAGGCTCCAGTGAAACAAACTATCGTACCTGGGATTATTAGTTCTATTCCAAAAATCTCAGCAATCAGTATAGCAGTGGTTAACGGAATATGAGCAGCACTACCTAAAACTCCTGCGGCACTTGCTGTAATAATTGCCAGGGGAAATTGATAATTTAAAATGCTGGCAAATATTGCACCTGAGATAGCTCCAATCGTTAAGCTGGGGGCAACAACACCACCACTACCTCCTGAACCAATGGTGAATGAAGTAGCTAAAATCTTACCGACTAATAGTAAAACCAAAAAACCTACCGTAAATCCACCATCTACTGAAATCTGTTCTACTAAAGGCATACCTGTCCCTAAAATTATCGGTGTTGCTACAATCGCCATTAAGCCTGTCAAAGCACCACCTATAGCAGTTTGTATATATGTAGGTAATTTTATGTGCTCATTTAACTCTTCATATCCATATAAAGTTTTAATATATACTAAACTCACCAAACCTACTAATACCCCAATCCCAATAAACAATATAATATCTCTTTCTGGAACAAATAAATAATCTTTAGGTATAGGAAATTTAAACAATCTTTCTTTGCCAATTACTACAGCAAATATGTAATAAGCAGTAATACTGGAAATCAAACTAGTAAATAAAGTATTGTATTCGATATCATCCCTGTATAATACTTCAGCTCCGAAAATACCTCCAGCTAATGGAGCGGTGAAAATCGAACCAAAAGAAGCAGCCATACCACAAATTACTATCTGCCTGGTATCAGAAAGACTTAATTTCAATTTTTTCCCAATTAAATAACCTAACCCCCCTCCCATTTGGACCGTTGGCCCCTCTCGGCCAGCCGAACCTCCAAAAGCAATTGTAAATACAGAAGCAATTAATTTGATCGGAACTACAATAAAATCAATTCGTCCCCAATTCTCATTATACGACTTAATTATAGCATCAGTTCCATGGCCTGCTGCTTCTGGAGCGAAGGTTGAAGTTAACCAGCCACTTAAAAACAATCCAACAACCGGTAAAACATAGACCAACCAGCTATCTGTTAATCCAGATAATAGATCAATCCCCCAATTTAATGCTGCAGTAAATACTACTGCAGCTAAACCGACTATAATACCCACTAATACAGCGATAAATGTCCATTTACCTATGTATTTTATTGACTCCTGGGTATCTTTTTTCACTTTGCTTAATTTCAAATTCATTTTATATTAACCACCTTTACAAAAAAACAAAAATATTACTTGCAATTACTTTAACCCTAATAATCCTCCTGCACGAGATTTCTTAGCAGGTTTCTTTAAGAAAATAACCGTATCATCTCCTTTTAATACTTCAATTTCATTGGGCATCAGATACTTTTCTTCCCTAATCACGAACATGGGGTAAACTTTATCTTCAAACAATCCAGAAAAATCATCTACTTTCATTTCCTCTAACTCATCAGCACCTTCGATTTCATTGACTTTACTTTTAGTAAATTCAACATCCAAATGAAGATCCTGAATTAAATTAACAAAATCAACCCCTTGAAGCCGGGTAATAAACTCTGCAGATATAGCTTCAGCCGGATCTAAAATATCATCAAATTCCATTAACTCCGCTAAATCCCTATACTCAGATCCCGTAACCTTAACCATTACTTTTTGAATTCCCATTTTCTTTGCAGCTTTAGCAGCTAAAATATTCGACTTATCATCACCGATAACAGAAATAAAAACATCAGCTTTATCTGCATCAGCTGATCTTAATACATTTGGATATGTTGCATCGCCCCATACAATATGAACTTCAGGATATCCTTCAGAAATCCATTCACATCTTTTGGCGTTTGTTTCAATCAAAGTCACCTTATATCGACTCTTCTCTGAAAATAATCTTATTAAATTTTGACCGCTTTTATCTCCACCAGCTATTATAATATTCACAAAAAACACCACCCTTAACTTAATTATAAATTAAAAACTAATATTTCTAACTAAACAGTCCCAATATCTGATCTAAGGCTCCTAATTCAAGCACCATATAAATTCCACCAAAAATAATGGCAGTTTTAATCGCTGAATTCTTGGCTGTTTCACTAGCCTTATCATCTTCTTTGCCTTCTGAAATCAATCTTCTCTTTGTCAACATATACCAGACACCGCCAAAAACCACCATAGCTACAATAAGTTGAAAAACTCTTGTCCATGATATGGCTTCCATGATAAAACCTCCTATTATCTTACTTTTTGTTTTCTTAATAATTTTAGATTCTTATTTCTAAAAAATTCATTTGCGCTTTTTTTCACTTCTATTTAATTATACCCTGAAACCACCTAATTTTAAACACAATATATGAAATTAACTTGTTTAATTACTTAAACCTTTTTTAGTATAGGTGAATATCAAAAATAAAAAGGTAATTATTGTACTAAAAAGAATAATAGCTATTTGGGGTAATAAATCAATAATAGGCAAAGATTCAATCAAGGATAATTCGAGAATACGCAAATAATAATAAGTGGGCAAGAACCTGGCTAATACGTCTATGAATTTAGGACCCATGCCCGCTAATTGAGGCACAAGCAATAATAATAAGTAAACGGGAAGACCTACTACACCAGTAGACATTTGATTATTGGCAATTAAACCTACTATCATGCCAATAAATATGGCAAAAAGAGAGGTCAAGCCCGTAGCAAATATAACAGTCGCTTGAGTAGCAGGAGAAACCCCTGCCATAAAAGTAATTATCACAGAAATTCCTATGATTGCAATAAATGTTAGCATACCTTTTCCCACAAATACTTCAGCAGGCCGAGCCGGTGATAACATCAATACTTCAATTGTTTTCTTTTCTTTTTCTTCAGCAATTAACATCGAGGGAATGTACATGCCAACCATGACTACTAAAAATATCAACCCAAATGCAGCTCCGAACCCTTTAGGTAATTCTGACATTAAATTGTCCCACACAAAAGTGAAAAAAATAGGCATGACAAGCATCACTAATAAATTTGAATTAGTTCTAATATCCTGCAGCTCTTTTATGATTATCGCCTTAATTATCCTAAATCTGATCATTATCGAGCCCCCTACCTGTTAAATGAACAAATATATCTGAAAGAGAAGGCTCCAGTGAGTGAATAGCCTTCAACCTATTTGCCTTAATCAATTCAGCAATCTTTAACCCACTCACTTCGGTATTTAAATTAATGATTTCTTCTTCTAAACCTTCCTTATCTTCCGGCAAATAAATAATTTTAACCTTGTTGTTAGAATAACGCAGCTTTAAATCCTGGGGCTGTCCGACTGTAATCAACTCCCCCTGGCTTAAGAAACCAATTCGATCACAGAGTTTATCTACTTCTTCCATATTATGGGATGTCAAAAGAATTGTTAAACCTTTTTCGTTTAACTTCAAGAGCAAATTATGTACTGCCTCAGCGGAAGAAGGATCTAAACCTGCTGTTGGTTCATCGAAAATCAAAACTTCCGGCTGATGGATCAGAGCCCTTAAAATTAAAACCTTCTGTTTCATACCTTTAGAAAGCTTTTTTACCTGGGTATCAAGTTCTTCTTGTAAACCTAAAGACTTAACATAAGGTTTAATTTGCGATAACGTTTCATCATATAATCTCCCAAAGAAATCAAGGTTTTGCTGAATCGTTAAGCGCTCATAAAGGTTAGTATTTTCAGGAACTATCCCCAGCTTAGGTAATATTTCTTCCTGATTTTCTTTAACTTCCTGTTCAAAGATGTTAGCTTCTCCTTTATCCGCAAGCAGCTGACCTGTTAATATCTTAATGGTGGTAGTTTTCCCTGCCCCATTAGGTCCTAACAATCCAAATATTTCTCCTGCCTTAACTTCTAAATTAATACCTTTTAATGCTTCTCTACCATTATAAGATTTCCTTAAATCATTAATTTTTATCAATGTAATACCCCTAATCCGCTAATAGTCCACCAACAATTGCTCCAGCAAGTAATGGTCCTGCTTGAGTCAAAGCAGCAGCTGCGCCTCCCGCTCCTGCTAATATACCAAAAACAGGAAGACCTGTTAATAATGAAGAAACCATAAATAAAAACACACCCAATAACAATGCTGGTAATAAGGAAGCAATTATAGCAGTTCCTAAACCCCCAGCTTTTTTACCACCAACTACACCCGCTAATAATGGTCCAATTACCGGCAGCCAAAACAACAAAGTTGCTATTATTAACATCCAGATAAAACCTCTGGTAATACTCTTTTGCTCTGATTTTTTCACTTTATATCGCCTCCTTATTCTTTATTATACTAAGAAAGTACTCTATAAACAAGAAAAGATTGCCCCGTAAAATACTCCAAACATAATAATAACCCCATATAATATGTTATAATAGAAATAGAAATTTTTTAAAGGAGGTAAATCTTAATGGCTCAACGCACTGATATGGATAAAAAAATATTAAATACGGCTCTCCATGCCTTCGCAAATAATGGATATGATGGAACGTCTATGCGAGACATAGCTTCAGAGGTAGGCATACAGCAAAGTTCGATATATAATCACTTTGAAAGTAAAGAAGATATTCTTTTAAAGCTTTTTCGAAAATTTGGCCCTGTCACTATTGCTACGCGCTTAAGACAGGAAAAACTAATAAGAGATATGGATAATGGCAGGGAATTTCTAGAAAAAGTACTTAAAGAATATTTTCGTTTAAGTCTTAATGAAGATGAACGAGATTTTTTCAGAATTTTAATCAGAGAACATACCCGGGAACCAGTCCGTTCAATCTTAAGACGGAGATTTTTGAAAGATTTACGTCACTTTTTTAATCGAGCATTTAATAAAATGAAAAATAGAAAAGAAATTAAAATTATTGAAACAGAAATCCTGACTGAAGAATTTTTGGGATATCTGGTATTTAGTGAATTCGAGCATATTCTAAGAAATTATACTCTCGAAGAAGGAGAAATTTTGGAAAAAAGAACCCAAAGACACCTTGATTTCTTTTGGGAAGCGATAAAAAAGTAAATTTAATGAATAAAAGAGCCCAATATAATTTCAGGGCTCTTTTATTGTTTTAGAAAATTAATTTTTTCAAAAAAGTTAAACTTTCTTTTCTAATTCTTCAATGCAAGATTCACATACATATTTATCTTTATAAAGGATCTTATTTTCTACACTACCACAAAAATAACAGGCTGGAGTATACTTTTTTAGAATTATCTTATCCTCTTCTACATAAAATTCCATGGGGTCTTTAACATCTATGTCCATAGTTTTTCTTAATTCTTTCGGCAGGACTACTCTCCCTAGATCATCAACTTTGCGAACTATACCTGTTGATTTCATTTTGCACCTCCTCAGAATACTCTCCCACCTTAAATTTAACATATATTAACTATACTGTCAATAGTTTTTAGAAGGCTTGCTCAAAATATCTGAAACCGTTACTAGTTCATATCCCTTATCCTGAATATACTCAATCAGTTTAGGTAATATTTCTTCTGTCTTATCTCTATTCCCTCCCGAGTCATGAAGTAAAATAATTGCACCTGGATGAAGCAAATTTTCTGTTCTACTCAACATATCATTAACATTATTTGCTTCTTTATTCCAGTCCATAGTATCTAAAGACCAATTGACTAAATAATAATTTTTATCCTTCAATAATTCTATTTGTTTATCGGTAACAGATCCATATGGCGGTCTTATTAATGCAGGCTTATAACCAACAATTTTTTCTAAAAGCTCATTAACCCTATTTATTTCACCTTCCACTTCTGCCGGAGACAATTCTAGAAAATTAGAATGAGAATAAGAATGGTTCCCTAACTCATGCCCTTCTCGAGAAATTCTCTTAACTAATTCCGGATAATATTCCACTTGATATCCCAGGACAAAAAAAGTTGCAGGCACATCGTAAGCAGACAGTATATCTAGAATAACAGAGGTATGATGAGGAGACGGACCATCATCAAATGTAATTGCAACTTGAGGGCGGTTAGAACCACGCAAGAAAAATGAACCCGCATAATGTTGAGTTTGCCTATGCACTCTATTTACATATTCTTCGCCATTATCCTCACTTTGTTCTGCCCCGGAATCCACTTGTGGGGAAATAGCTTCTTTGGTCTGCCTATTCTGAGACCCTTCCTCTGAGTTTTCACTTTTTTTCTGATCAGTATTTACTTGATGCTCATAATAACTCTCAGCTATAGCTTGCTCCGGTTCTATCACAACTTTTTGATATTGATATCTCTGGAGCATATAAGTTGTGGCAGCTGATACTAATATTGTAATTAAAAAAATTCCAAATAAAACGATCAAGTTCTTTCGGCTCATATTACACTCCTACTCTAATTAAGTTTTAATATTCTTCTACAATTTCATCATATTTCAAACGGTATTCCCTTGGTTTTAAATTCTTAGATTTATCTCGATAACCCACTGAAATAAGCATATTTATAGCGATATTATCTTCAAGATCAAACATTTTTCTGATTTTTTCAGGAGAAAAACCGATCATGGGATGGGTATCTATCCCAAATGCTTTGGCAGAGAACATAATTGACATAGCTAAAAGAGAACTGTTTCTGATCGCAAATGCCAATTTCTTATCTGAATTACTATAAGTAATCTTATCATTATGACCTATAATTTTATTGATTTTTTCATCATCGACCCTACCGGCTTCCTTTTTATATTCCCACATAGGATTATGTCTCTTATAACCTATTTTATCTCCCAATATGATTAAAAGAACAGGAGCATCCAGAACTTTTTGCTGCTGACAGGCTTTATCGTATACTTCCTGTCGCTTTTTCTGACTTTTTATAACAAGTAATTTCCACGGCTGAAGATTATAACTTGAAGGTGCTAAAACAGCATTATTGATTACTGCTTTCAAAAGGTTATCATCCAAGCTTTTTTCAGGATCAAAATTAAAAACAGAACGTCGTGAATCAACAACTTCAAAAAAATCTACCTTTGGACGTAATGACTTATTCATTATTGTAAACAACTCCCTATATATTTAAATAGTACAACTATCTCCCGGATTTAGAGGCTTGATCTCTGCTTCTGCATATTGATGACCAGCTAAACGAACAAATTCATCCGCTGATTCAACTAAAACCGGAAAGGTACCATAATGCATCGGTATAACTACCTCAGGTTTTAAGAGTCGAACCGCTATGGAAGCTTGCCTGGGATCCATAGTAAAGACGCTTCCAATAGGTAATAACGCTAAATTTAGGTTATATAACTCCCCAATGAGTTCCATACTTGAAAAAACCCCAGTATCACCAGCATGATATATGGTCTTCCCATCCGGTAAAGTCAATACAAATCCACATGGACTACCTACCTCAGAAGAGTGAAAAGCTTGAACCATGGTAATTTTCAGACCATCAACCTCAATTGTTCCACCAATATTCATGCCCATACCTTGATTAATAAAATTAATATCCTTTAAACCTTCATGTTCATTTTTTATTTTCTGCAGAACTTCAGGCTGCCCTGCAATCATACCCTCAGGAGCCAAAAGAGATTCTATGGATTCTAAATGATCAAAATGATCATGCGTAGTTAAAATTAAGTCGGCTTTTTCCGGAACTACCCCTTCAGGAATTAATGGATTATCTTCTAAAAAAGGATCAATTAAAATGGTCCTATCATCTCCTGTAATAATTTCAAAAAATGAATGTCCAAACCATCTTATTCTATTAGACATAGATATCGCCCCCTTTTGTTGTAATAAAGTATTCTTGATAAAGATTACTTCTCCTTCTTAAAAACTCTAATAAGTTAAATCCCAGTTAATAATTCAGCTATTAGCCCAAAAATAGACCCTGACCAACCGTAAAACTTCAATTTGTTTAAATAAGAACCAGCAAATGAAGTAAATAAATCTTCAATCGCTTCAGGCTCCATTAATTCAACCTGTTTAACTGCAATATCTTTAATAGCAACAGTACGAAGCAAAGGATGCATATGATTATTCAATCCAGATAACCCTGCCTGCAGGAAGATATCCAACAGATGATCAACTGTTTTAGGATGAATATAGGCATCTAATTTAGCTGAGTTTTTAAATATATAATCCTGCATTATCGGTTTAATATACTCTCTTATTTCTGATTCGCGAGCCAAATAATTTATTAAGTAACTAATATCTTTATTAAGTTGATCTTTATTAATTATTTTATGAGGATTCTGTAATTCTGGAAGATAAGCTAATTGACAAATTAAATCCTTAAATATTTGATATAATGTATCCTGTTCGGTTTGGAAAAAATTATTTATTTTATTTTTCAAATCACTTTGGAAAGATATCTTATTCCCAAGGATAAGCTTAATAACATCAGAAGGACTATGAGCTATTATAGTAGAATCAAAAGTAACATTAAATAAGTTAATTAAATTAACTTTTATAATTCCTTGATTTTCTTTAACATTACCTATTAATTTAGGGTATAGCTTTCGCTTAGAAGAAAACAATTCTAATTTTCTTAAAGAAATTGCCTCACTATTTGGCAATTTTATATTCCAGCTACTCTCAACCAAACCGCTTATGAAATTCGAAAAACTGTCCGCCAGTTCTGGATGAACAAAAAGACTATCCAATAAAGGCTGCCAATCTTCGGGTTCTGTTAAGGCCCAATAATTTTTTGTAATTTTCTGGGCTCCTCTAAGTAATACCGGTCTTAATTCTGATTCTAACTCCTGCTGATGCTGAAAAATAAATACAGGCAGCTTCTCATCTATTAAAAGGTCGACTAACTCTGAAACTGTCTCCCGGCTGCCTGATAGCTTATAAGCACTCCGAAAAAATGTCTGGCTAAACCAACCATCACTATCAGTACCTCCGATAATTTCATTTTCAACAAGTTCTGTAGCCATTTTTTTAATTGGCTCCCTATAAGACTTTAATAATTTTATTATATTCTCTAATAAAAAATCCTGAAAGTAAGAATATTCTAGAGCAAAAATATTTTCTATTTTGCTCAGCCACTCATTACTGGTACTTTCTGCCTGGTTTTGTACTTCCTGAATTTTTAATAAAAGTTTGGTTAAACCCCCGCTCCTTACCAGATTTAACATATAATCGATTAAAAAATCAGAGAATTTTCTCCTGGCCCGGAAAGACAAAACATCTTTTATTCTTTCTTCAGCTAAATATTTCCTATATAAATTCTCAATTAGGTCACCTGTACGTACTGAATCAAGACCTTTTTTCTGGTTATTCTCAATAAATAATTTAAATTTTTCTAGTGAATATTTACTAAGGGATTGAGCAATGTTATCTTTGAAAATATTATAGGTATCCACCGGCAGTAAAGAGTGTAAACTTTTCTTTTCCTCAAAAAGCTTCAAACAACCTTCACTTATTACTCCAGATACCTCTGCAAAATCTTTTGTGAGATTCTGGGCAAAAATATCTCCTGCTTCTACAATCTGTTCTGGCTTAAGCTTAAGCTCATCAACTTTAGTCATAGTCTTTGTCACTAACAATTCACTATTAGATGAAAGTAACTTTAAGCCTGCCTCAGTAATATATCTTCCTAAAGTATCACTTATAGTTCTTATTATTGCTCTGAGACGTCTATAATCATTACTCATTAAATCTGTATGGAGCATCTGTTTAAATTGGTTGCTCTGTTCTTTTAAAAGCCTACTAATTCTATATGGGTCTAATAACTCATCTTGAACAAAGTTACCTAAAGCATTAGCAAATCTCTTTTGGTTTCTAGCAAAAAGACCTGGAGTAAAGGGTAGGGTTTTGCCGCCAATTTTTATTGGCCGATAGGGTTTAAAAATCATCCAAATAGCTATAACGTTAGTTAAGTAACCGACAAGCCCAAATACTAACATAGCCGGCAAAATAGGGGGAAGACCACTACTTGAAATAATTCCTCCTCCCCCAACTTCTAATAACAGGCCAGCAATAGCTCCAAGCATCCCGCCAAAATATGACAGAGGTTTTAATTCATGGCCCATAAAACTCTCTACCACTCGACGCATATCTTCGGCAGACAACTCAAGCAGATTATCCGATACTACTTCACTAACTTTCCCTTCTAATAATTGATTCAAGTTTTCATTCGTTATTGATAATAAAGAATCCGTAATTTTAACTGCTAAATTAGAATAATCAAGGTTATTAACAAGTCTGGTAATTATAAAATCTCCATTCACATCCTTGTATTTATTGAATTCATCAACGAGCTTGGGCTTTAGATATAGTGAAATACGCTCAGAAGTTATAGTATAAATAGATTGCGGTAATATTTTATGCAATGAAGTTGGAGCAATCCAATTATATAAAACAGAAATTAAATCCTGGGGGATGGACGAAATATTAATATCTTTCTTCTCAATTTCTTGTATAAAAATAGTTATTTTTTTAAACTTGTCTTCACCTACCAGCCAGGCTGAACTTAAATCTGCAGCTGCAGAACTTAAAATGAAATTTGTTAATAGATTAGCCATGAAGTTTTTGCTTTCAACCAGCAAAAGTTTTAATGGGGCCGGCCCAAAAATATCACTAAGAGAGAAAGAACTAAAAATATTTTTGGATTCACTTGTTTTTAACCAGCTTTCGTAAATATGTAAGATTAAATTATAAATATCCTGGGGGTCACCTGCTCCAGTTCTTTTAAGACGGCTTACATACCAACCTAATTCCCTTTTTTCCAATAAATCTTTAATATTTTCTGCCAGGTCATAAGCAAGCTCATTAAGTTTTTCCCCCTCGGCTATAGCAGAAAATAGTCTTCCAATCAGTCCATATCTACTTGCTACATCTCCCGCAAGAACTTTATACAAAAGTTGTTTCAAATTATTTCTCAAGCCACTTCCCTGGGCTAATACCTCGCCGATAGCTTCATCAACTAATACCTCAAGTTCATCTCGATGATCCTGAAGCCAATTAAGAAAATTATAAATTAATTCTGGCAACTGCTCAGCCAACAGATCAACAATCTCATCATTCCAGCGCTCTCCAAACAGTTCTGGAAATGTCAGTTCAATTCTTTCTAAAGAATCAAATACTGCTTTTAAAAATTCCGGGCCTAATTCTTGCCCTGCAGAACCTGCCATAAAATCATAAAGCTTTCGAGCTAAATCAATATTATTATCCTCACTATTTAGAAGTTTATTTAATGGTTCATCATATACATTCTGGATCATTTCCTGAATATAATCATTAAAACCTATATAAGATATAAGCTGAGAAAAATTCTTCGTTATATCTTGTTTATTTTCATCTAATTCAGTCTGTATGTCTCGAATGAATTTATAATAAATATCTTTTTCCTCGCGTTCAGAAATCATCTCAGTTTGAAATTCTTCAAGCAATTTTAATAAGTCTTTATTCATTTCCTGGGAACCGATTATATCGATAATTTTAGGAAACAGGGTTTCAAATATATGAGTTAACTGAGATTTGCTTATAAAATCTGAAAGCTTTATTTTTTCGGCAAAGTTTTCTAATAAATCAGCAAGCAGAACGGGATTACTTACCAAATCACTTAATCCCTCTATACTATCTTCAATCTTATGTATATCTTTTAATTTTAATTTTTTTAGATACGCTGGAAGTTCATCTTTCAAAATTTCTTCAATTAAATGAGCCATCTCATCTTTAAATTCTGGATTATTTAATTCTCCAGCAAGAGTATCATGATTTATTATTTCTCTTTCTACTAGATCACTAAGGTTAAGGATAAATTCTTCCCTGGTTTTTTCTAAAACACCCCCAAAAGGCCCTACTTTCCTAAATAACATTTTTACAGCTATATCATTAGTAATATACCCAGTTGCTGCTCCGGCAAGGATATTAAAAATTAAATTTAAAAGAGTCATACTAAACCTCCTATAAACAGACTGAAAAAAGGACAGATTCCCTGCCCTTGCGATGTTTGTTTCAACTAATATATGAAACCATTATATAATTATAAGAAAAGAAAATCAAGATTCTGAAAAAGTGCCCATTATCTATCTATAATCTTGCTAGTGTTTTCTCCAACTGACATCAAAATCCCCCTATAATAAACTATGATATAAATACTTGTGCAATATTACACTTGAATTATACTATATCATCAACGATTATAGCACGGGATTTTTTACTCTTTTTGCACCGTAAGACCAAAATCTTGACCAATAATCCTGGTGGCCTTTTTTTCATAGCCGGCAGGAACTAACCAGGATATCTTAATTTCAGAAGTTGTAACCATCAAAATAGGAATATCTTCACCAGCTAGGAGGTTAAAAACGCGAGCAGCTACTCCAGGTTGGGTTCTCATACCAGGTCCTACTACTGATATTTTGACCACCTCAGAACGTATCCACCAATCGGATAATTCCCATTTATTTTTATTATTATCAACAACATTCCGAGCAGATTCAATTTCATCTCCGGGAATGGTAAAGCTGAGGTTCATCTGTCCGGATTTATCTAATAACTGAGAAATCATATCAACATTGATCTCTGCTGAAGCTAAAGAAGAAAATATTGCTGCGAGAACTTTACTCTCAGCAGGTAATCCTCGTAAAGTGATCTGAATATCTTCCTGGTTTACAGCTAAACCAGTTACCAAACTTGCCTCTAAATAATCAAGTTCCCCATTTATAAATGTACCCGATTGTTCTGAACAACTTTCAGCGATATATAGAGGGACCTGATATTTTTGGGCCAGTTCTACAGCTCTAGGATGAATAACTTGAGCACCCAGACTGGCCATTTCCATCAATTCTTCGTACGATATATGTTGAAGCTGCCTGGCTTCCGGTAAAAGCCTGGGATCGCAGGTATATATACCTGGAACATCCGTATAAATCTCACATCTCGCATTTAATTTAGCAGCTAAGGCAACTGCCGAAGTATCACTACCTCCTCTACCCAGTGTAGTATAATCTTCATCAGCTGTAACTCCTTGAAATCCTGCAACAACAACTATTTTGCCAGCAGATAACTCCCGACGCAGTCTGCTCAAATCAACATCTTTTATTCTTGCTTTTCTATGACTACTCGTAGTTTCAATATTAAGCTGAGCGCCAGTAAATGAAACTGCTTCCTGTCCCAATTGTTGTAAAGCCATGGTTAATAAAGCAATCGATACCTGTTCACCGGTGCTCAGAAGCATATCGATCTCTCTGGGATCAGGATTACTGGTTATCTCTCCAGCCAATTGCATAAGTTCATCCGTAGTTTTTCCCATAGCAGAAACGATCACTACAATAGCTTTATCTTCTTTCCTATCAGAAATAATTCGCCGCGCCACTGCCTGTATTTTGCTCACATCTGCTAAAGAACTTCCTCCATATTTTTGCACCACAATTTCCATTACTTAATCCTCCTGTTTAAAACCATCTCTATATCATACTAATCTATCATATAATGAGAAACATTTAAAGTTTTTACTCTCTACTTCCTGGTTTAACCGGAGGTATGCCCTCATCCTGACAAATTGGACATTCAGATGGAAAATACGAAGGTATTTCTAATTCCAGCAAAGGATAAAATGGATATGCAAACTCAATTGTTCCCCCACTTCTATCGACTATTGAGCTTATTCCAATAATATTTCCATCCTTTTCTTCCACTAAATCCACCAGTTCTTGAACTGAACTTCCTGTAGTAACAACATCTTCTACTATCAAAACCTTCTCCCCAGGGTTTATGACAAAATTTCTCCTGATCTTCTGCTTGCCTTCCTTCCTTTCACTAAATATAGCTCTCGTATTTAATTCCGCGCCTACAGCATAAGCTAAAACTATTCCACCTAAGGCTGGTCCGATTACAACCTCAGGCCTCTGCTCTACCCATTTTTCTGCAATAGCTTGAGCTAAAGTTTTAGTATATTCAGGATATTGTAAGACTTGAGCACATTGTACGTACCTACCAGCATGACGGCCTGAAGTAAGTAAAAAATGACCTTCCAGCAGTGCCTCGCTATCCTGTAAAATTTTTTCTATTTTTATCTTATCTATCATTATTACCTCCTTATAATTTTCGCCTTTGCGCTTTCCCAATAATTTCTTGTAAAGTTACATGATCATTTTTAATTAGATAATCATGAATGCCATTTTTAATTTTCAATGGTGCTTCTGGGTCTAACAATGTAGCTGTTCCTACCGCAACAGCTTGAGCACCCGCCAGGAGATATTCAACTGCGTCTTCGCCACACATTATCCCTCCCAGACCTAAAATAGGCAGGATATCTTCTTCCGCAATTTGATAAACAAGCCTAAGAGCCACAGGCTTTAAAGCTGGTCCAGACAATCCTCCCGTCCCAGCAGCCAGGACAGGTTGACGTTTATCAATATCTATCTTCATCCCAGGCAGAGTATTAGCAACAGCTAAGGCATCAGCCCCTGCTGCAGCCGCTGCCCTGGCAATCGGGATTATATCAGTAACATTTGGAGTCAATTTAACCATAACAAAACCAGGATATTCCCTTTTTACTGCGGTTGTAACTTCGTATACTAACTCAGGATCTGTACCAAATGCTAAACCCCCTCCGGCAATATTAGGACAGGATACATTAACTTCTAAACCAGCTAACTCAGAAAATCCGCTCAAACCTCCTGCCAATATTTTGAAATCTTCTATAGAATGACCCGATATATTAGCTAATACCAAAGTCCCCGCCTGACCTAAATTGGGAAGTTCACTCTCTATAAAAGCATCTAGACCTGGGTTTTCCAGTCCGATTGAGTTCAAAAGGCCTGCTGGGGTTTCAGCTATCCGCGGAGAAGGATTACCTCTGCGAGAATCAACCGTAATTCCTTTTACGATTACTCCCCCTAATTCAGCAAGAGAATAGTGCTCAGCCAATTCCTCTCCAAAACCACAGGTACCAGATGCAGTCATAACTGGATTATCAAGTTTTAAACTACCTAGTGAAGTTGATAAATCTGGCTCAATTCTTTTATTATCGATCACTAAAAAATCACCTCCTGAGCGGGAAATACTGGCCCTTCTTTACATACCCTCTGGTTCCCCTGAACTGTCTGACAGCTGCAGGATAAACATAACCCAATACCACAGGCCATTCTTTCTTCAATAGAGAATTGACCTGACAATCTATTAATGCTCATCCATTTTTGCAGCCACTTCAACATAGCTCGGGGCCCACAAGCATAAAGAAATGAATAATTACTATATTGTTTCAATTCAGGAGAAAGTAAACAAGAAACTGGACCCTGCTTCCCTAAAGACCCATCATCTGTTGAGAGATTTAACTCAGCAGAAAAACTGGAGAATAGTTGAGAAAGCGGTTCCAGAAACTCTTTATTCTCTGCGCCAAAACACAGAGATAACCTATTTGAAGAATCTAATTCGCTGGCTAGAAAATAGAGAGGAGCAAGGCCAACCCCTCCTCCTACCAGGAGCAAGTTTTTATCCCGATAATCTAAGTTAAAACCCCTACCTAAAGGTCCCAGATAATCGATTTTTTCACCCTTTTTATACTTGCTTAACGCTTTAGTTCCCCGACCTACAACTTTATATAAAAACTTTAAATGGCCAGATTTTTTATCAGCAGAAAAAATGCTTAAAGGTCGACGTAATAATGGGTCATAACTACCTGGCAAACTTACTTTAAAGTTACAAAACTGGCCTGGCTTAGCTATTGCAGCAGAATTTATATCTTTCACGGTTAGAAGAAATAAATTAGGGGCTAAACTTTCATTACTAAGTATAGGCACCATTAGCGCTCACCTTCTGAAGCTGATAAAGCTAAATTAATATCATCTCTCATTTGTAGAGCTGCTTCTCCTGCCGCAAGGGCAAAATCTTTCGGTTTATATTTATCTCGCCAATTTTTCTGCTGATATGCAAAGATAATAGATCGAGCAGAGTTTACGATACCCCCTCTTAAATTTCCATCGAATCCTCCCACTACATCTACTGCTCCTCCGCCCTGGGCGCCATACCCAGGAATCAAGAAAAATACTCGAGGTAAGGCTTCCCGCAGTTGAACCAGTTCTTCTGGGCAGGTCGCTCCAACCACTGCCCCCAAATTTGAATATCCCGCGTTTCCTAGATAATCTTTTCCCCATTCCTGCAGCTTTTCACCTAAAAATTGATAATACTTCTCACCAGAAGCTAAAGAGACCCCTTGAAGTTCTGCCGCTCCAGGATTAGAGGTTCTTAATAAAGCAAAGACACCACTTTCTTCATTTACTAAAAAAGGTTTTATTCCTTCCCAACCCAAATAGGGATTGATAGTTAGGGCGTCGACCTGAAAAAATCCAGCCTGAAATTCTTTTGATTTTGAATAATCTTTCATTAAATAAGCTAGCTGATAACCAGCCGCTGAGCTACCAATATCATTTCTTTTACCATCTAAAATTACTAGTAAACCGGCTTCCTTTGCAGCAGTTACGGTTGCCTGCAAAGCTTCAAGTCCGGGTAAACCTAACTGTTCATAAAAGGCCATTTGAGGTTTAACTACGGCTGTATACGGGGCAACCTGGTTAATTATTTCCTTATTAAATTCTACTATGACCTGAGCCATTCTCTGTAAATAATCATCCCGATTTTCAGCTTTGCCCACCTTCTCCTGTTCAATTAAATGATCAGGTAGATGATTCAAATGGGGATCTAAACCAACACAAATTCGACTATTTTTAGATTCTATCGCTTGAATTAACCGATCAATAAATAAGTTCAGCTTGACCACCTCTATTGTCATAAATTATTTTTCCATCTTTTATTGTTAATTTTACCTGGCCTGTTAATTCTTGATCGTGGTAAGGAGAATGTTTCCCCTGGGATTTAAACTTAGCCGTATCAACTCTCCATATTTCTTCAGGATCAAACACAGTAAGATTAGCTTCAGCTCCTACTCGAAGGCCTACTTTATCTAATCTTAAAATCCTGGCAGGATTATAATACATTGCCTCGACGATACGGGTCCAATTCAATTTATCTTCTCTGATTAAATTATGATAAATAACAGATAATGCAGTTTCTAAGCCAGAAATACCGAAAGCCGCAGAATCAAATGTCCCTAATTTATCTTCATAGGTATGAGGAGCGTGGTCCGTCGCGATAACAGATAATTCTCCCGCTGCCAGAGCTTCAACCAGGGCGTTTTTATCCTCTTCTGAACGTAAAGGAGGATTAACCTTCATAGCAGTATTATACCCGACTACAGCTTCGTCTGTGAGTGTTAGGTGGTGAGGCGTAACCTCGGCTGTAACATCAAGGCCTCTAGCCTTAGCCGCTTTAACCAATGCAAGCCCTCCGGCTGTACTTAAGTGAGCTATATGAAGTCGCCCCCCGGTTAACTCTGTTAAAGCAATATCTCGAGCAATAATAACCTCTTCTGCAGCAGCTGGAATCGGTTTTAAGCCGAGGATAGTGGAGTAATAACCTTCATGCATTACTCCTTCAGCAGCTAAATCTACATCTTCACAATGACTAATCAAGGGAAGATCAAAACTGAGACTGTACTCCATGGCTCGTCTCATTATTTCACTGTTCATAACTGATTTGCCATCGTCGGTCAGACCTTTAACTCCTGCCCGAGACAAAAAGCCGATCTCTGCTAGTTCCTGACCCTCGCTACCCCGAGTTATTGAGCCCAGTGGTACAACTTCAACTAAGGCCTGAGCAGCTCTAGCCTTTATTAATTCAATTGTAGCCGGATTATCAGCCACAGGATTTGTATTTGGCATTGCTGCTACAGTAGTAATACCTCCTGCTGCAGCTGCCTCACAGCCTGTTTTAATCGTCTCTTTTTCTTCATATCCCGGTTCTCTGAGATGAACGTGCATATCTATCAAACCAGGCAGCACTTTCATCCCCTGCAGATCTATTTCTCTATCCACCTCTATATCTATTTGCGGAGAAATTTTAGCTATTGCATTATCAATAAGCAAGATATCAGCCCGCGCAGGAAGTTCATTTCTAGAATCTACAGGCGAACAATTTTTAAGCAAGATTTTCATTTGCATCACCCTTCCCAGAAAGTAAATAAAGTAAAGCCATTCTAACAGCCACTCCGTTTGTTACCTGCTCTGTGATAACTGCCTGCTTACCATCAGCCACCGAGGATTCGATCTCCACACCCCTATTCATCGGACCGGGATGCATAACGATGGCTTCAGGTTTAATCAACTTCTGCCTTGAAGGGTTAATCCCGTAAAAATGCCTGTACTCTCTCAAAGAAGGAAATAAGCCTCTCTCCTGCCGTTCAAGTTGAATCCGCAATATGTTGACGGCATCAACTCCTTCCAGTGCTTCATCGACTTCCTGATAAACTTTCACTCCTGTTTTTTCTATATGTCGAGGCATCAAAGTTGCCGGTCCCGCCAGTCTAACTTCAGCCCCTAAGGCTAATAAGCCCCAAATATTAGAGCGGGCCACTCTAGAATGAGCTATATCACCTATAATCAAGACTTTTTTACCTTTTAATTCGCCTACTTTATCCCAAATAGTAAATATGTCCAGGAGTGCCTGGGTGGGATGAGCATGGGCTCCGTCACCTGCGTTTAATACTGAGGCTTTAAGATTATCTGCTAAATATTTAGCAGCTCCAGGATGGCTGTGCCTCACCACTACTACATCGGCTCCCATCACTTCCATCGTCCTGGCCGTATCCAGCAAAGTTTCGCCTTTAACCACACTACTTGTAGATTTAGAAATACTCATCACGTCAGCACTCAAACGTTTTGCAGCTAAGTCGAAAGATGATTTTGTCCTTGTACTTGCTTCGAAAAATAAATTGATTACAGTTTTTCCACGTAAGGTCGGAACTTTTTTAACAGTCCTGGTAAAAATATCTTTCATAGAACTTGCAGTTTGCAAGATAGCCATAATTTCACCTGAACTTAGACCATCAAGGTCGAGAAAGTCTTTCTGTTTTAACATTGGGCCACCTCCGTTATTTGCGATTCTTCAGTCCTAAAAAAACTGGCATAAAAAAAGCCCCTCCACCAACTGGTAGAGAGGCAATTATTCAAAGTATTTGCGTTCAGAGATAAACTACACGCTTATCTCAGATGCTAACAAAACTTTTCCAGCCTCACAGGACCAGTTTAAAAGTTACCTATTTATTTAAACTAACTATATCAGAGTTTTCCGGAGTTGTAAAGCGCTTACCCTCCTTCTAAAGTAATAAACCCACCTATCTTAACCGAATAATTGAGCCATCCAGAGCTGGTAACCTGACCGTAATTTTATTGCTTGTAACAAAGTGATTTCGGTTCTGATAAATATCTCTATAAGCAGATTTTTCTAATTTTATTTCCTCTATCTCAGAAAAATCATCCAGGCCAATTTTACTAAAACCAGGATTTAAGTCAGATTCAGACAATTTTAAGCTAATTTCTTCTTCAGTGTTATTTAAAAGCACCAGTAAAGTTTCCCTTTCCGTGTCGCGAAGAAATCCATACACCTGATCGTTATCAGTCTCGATTAGCTGAATAGAACCCTGACGTAACGCTGATTCGTCCTTTCTTAATTGAATAAGATTAATAACGTAATCCTTAATCTCTTCATCGGGTTCAACGTAACCTCGATCTTCCCAAATCATGGTGCGCCGGTTATCCGGATCTTCTCCACCTTCCATGCCAATTTCATCACCGTAATATATCATAGGACTACCGGGATAAGTGAACTGCAAAAACATACTTAAGCGGAATCTAGCTTTATTCCCTTTAAGCATTGTTAAATATCTTCTGGTATCATGACTTCCCAACAAGTTTTGCAGAGAAAAAACTGCTTGTTCTGGATAATCAAAAAATAACTTCATCATCTGGTTATGAAATTCAGGAGCAGTAATATCAGATTGGCCTACGAACTTAAAAACTCTATCCCGGAAACGATAGTTCATAACTCCATCAAATTCATCACCTTCAAGATAATTTTGGGCGTTATCCCATACTTCTCCTGTCAAATATATTTCTTCATCGTAATCTTTGACAAATTCTCGCCATTCTTTCCAAAAGTCGGGGTCAGTGGCTTTAACATCCATAGGCACGTCTAATCTCCAACCAGATATACCCATATCCAGCCATTTTTCGGTGATTTCAAAAATATATTCTTTCACTTCTGGGTTCTGAAGATTTAGTTCTGGCATATGACCATATCCCCACCAACCCTCGTAATTAGGCTCTACTGACTCACTCTGTTCTGCAAGGGGAATAATAGGGAAATCATGAATGGTAAACCAATCCACGTATTCCGAGTCTTCACCCTTCTCTACTAAATCCTGAAAAGCCCAATGTTCATAACCTACATGATTAAATACACCATCTAAAATCACCTTTATTCCTGCGTCCTCTAATTTATCTACTAATTCAACAAAATATTCTTGAGATTTTTCTTGCTCACCCGGATAAGCCAGGTTCTCATCGATAAATTCATACCCCGCAGTATTATAGCGGTGATTAGCGCTAGCTTTAAAAATAGGGTTAAAATAGATCGTATTAATGCCTAATCCTTTTAAATAAGGAATTTTATTTTCTACTCCAAACAGATCCCCACCATAAAAAACGTAATATCCGGCTTGAGGATTGATAGAATTATCTCCATCCACAACTAACTCAGCAGACGGAACTGGATCATCTGAAGGTTTAATACCTTGATCCCAGGCAGGGATGTAACTCTCATAACGAGTCTCGTTATCCTCGTAAAGCTCCAATAACTGAGGATCATTATCTGAACTACCATTAGCAAACCGGTCCGGAAAAATCTGATAAAATACAGCATCATAGATCCAACTAGGGGTAGAAAATATTTCGTAATTATTGAGGTCACTCTCAAACAAAACTGCCTCCGCCGGCTCTTCAGCAGCTCCTTCAGCTCCGTAATAAACTCTGCTATCACCATCTTCTAACACAAACATGTAATTAAATTTTTCAGCGGGGGGTTCGATTACAGATCGATAATATTCAAAATTATCAAATCTCAAGAAAGGATTTAAATTAACTTCTTTAACTGGTTCCTGCCTGCCTGTTCCAGCTTCATAAATATGCATTTCTACGGTTTCGATGTCATCCAATCTCGTCTGCAATCTTATTGAGATACGATTAGAACCAATTGGATTAAAAAATCTATGCTGTTGATTATTATAATGCAGCATATCGCTCGTAATTTCACCGTCACCTTTTACTCCTGGTTCTTGCGGCTTTTCCCCGTTATCCCCCACTATAATAACAGCATTCTGGCCGCCGAAGCCATCTGGTGCATAATCATCTGCATCTTCTGGAGTCTGCCAATTAGTTCCATCAATTACAAACTTATATTGATATTCCCCTGGTTCCAGGTATACTGTAACAGTATAAACACCATCCCCATCTTCATCAGTCATTAAGGTATCTTGAGGATTCCAATCATTAAACTCACCTGCCAAAAAGACTTCATCGACTGCAATAGGTGGTTCATAACTGAATTCAACTTCAAGCAAACCTGGTTCAGGTTCAGTAAGAGCTTGGACTGAGATTGAATTTATCAATAATAAATTCATCACAAATATTATCATAACTAAACTGACAAAACCTAACCACTTAAATGATTTTTTTCTAATATGAATCTTAATCGCCTCCCGGTTTAAATTAATGGGTAATATCTCTTAAAATAGCTCTAGCTGGTGCTCCAAATGCACCGGCTATCTTGAGGGGCAAACAAATCAACTCATACCGCCCTGCCTTTACCTGACTTAAATCTACACCCTCTAAGGCGATAGTGTCACCCTGACCAAGATAAATTTTATGAGGCTCGATCAGATCATCATAGGGAGCAATGGAAAAATAATCAATACCTAATAATTTGACTCCTCTTCGTATTATCAATTCCATCGCTTCAGGAGTAAAAGCTTGATAATTCTTGTTGAAAATATCATCCTGAATAAAATTTGAGTTCCCAGTCTTTACTAATAAGCGGAGAGTATTTTCAGGTACCAAAGCTTCCAAATCCTCAGCAGTGATGTTTCCAGAGCTTTCTACCTCAACTAAAAGAACTTCACCAACTAATAGATTCAGATCAAGATCAGTTAACATCTTTCCTTCCTCAACATAATGACCAGGCGCATCTATATGGGTGCCAAAATGGGTAGAACTTTTAAACTCACATAAATTACATCTATCACCACTGCTGATACTTTTAACCTGGTTAAACTCGAAGGAATCATGATCAGGCCAGCCTGGTAAATTCTCGCTCATACTTAAAGTAATATCATAAGTTTGCATTAAAAAATCTCCTTTATATAAATTTTTAATTTCTCTTTTCTATGTTCTAGATTTAATTATGTTTTCCTTTAAAAAAATATAAACTCTCCAAAAACTTGTTTTAACCGGCATATTTTAATATAATAATTACGATGACTTATTTTTAATACTATCTTTAATTAAAATTTTTCAAAAATCCATACAAAGTATAGGTGACTTTATCGTGAATAAAACTGCCCTCAAAATAATATTTGCCACTTCCTTATTCATTCTCTTGTATTATTTTTGGGAGGATATCCAGGCTTTACAAATTAACAAAATAGTAAATGATGTTGATAACCGCTTAAATGCAATAATAATAATTTTAAGTTTTTTTGCTTTAAAATCTCTCTTCTTTTTTATTCCTTTATTTCTAATTTTTATCTCTTCCGGGATGGTCATGCCAATAATTCCTGCTGCTTTTGTAAGTATCCTTGGTGTCGGTATTGAATTTTCCCTAACTTACATTTATGGATATTTTCTTGGAGCAGAATATGTAGAGAGATTAATCTCCAAAAATAAAAAATTTAAAGAAGTTCTAAATTACCGCCTGGACAATAACATACGGGTAGCATTCTTTTTCCGATTAACTCCTGTTATGCCAGAAGCAGTTAGTCTGGTTTTAGGTGCCACCGGAAGTAATTATCTAGAATATATACTTGCTTCAATAATGGGAATAATACCCAAACTTCTAATTTTCACTCTTATTGGTAATGCTGTTATTAACCCGATAACTTCAGGAGATGTAATCGCTTTTACAACTGCAATATTATTCTGGCTTGCCGCTCTAAGAATATTTCAAGTTAAAGAAAATAAAAATGGCCAGGAGCAAAGTGAACTCCTGACCGAATAAAAATTTTAGTTATTTAACTATTTTCAATTTCATCTTTTATTTCCTGGAATTCCTCTTTACTTATTTCTCCGCGGGCAAGCCGCTCTCTAGCTATATCAACAGCCCGCTTTTTACCTTCATTATCATGACCTTGTTCTAGCTTATCTGGCCTTCTATTCTGGCCAGTATTTTGCTGACTTTGATTATAAATAAGATAAATAACTCCAGCTATAATAACCAACCATAATATACCCATCCAGATCCCCCCTCTTCCAATTAAACAATGATTACTCGTGAATCTCCACAAAGGTATAACCTGCCTTTTCTACTGCATCTTTAAATAAACCATAGTCAATTTCCTCTTCATGTTCTATTATAGCCTTGCCAGCATCAGCACTTACATCAGCTGAAACAACACCAGAAATAGCCTCCAATTCTTCTTTTACTCTACCTGCACAGTGAGCACAACTCATCCCTTTAACTATTATAGTTTTATTCAAATTGTAACCCTCCACTTTCTTACCCCTACTCGGTATTTAATATATTAATCTTATTATATCAATCAGGTTTAAACCTGTCAAACTTCAGCCTTATATTTTACTCAATAAAAAACCCTTTTAGTAAACAGGTTTTATATCTTCCTATCCACTAAAAGGGGTAATTATCATTACAGGTTGTGTTATGTCACCATACTTAATTTTATTCTATTGCTGTAATAACCCTGAATTCCACTCTGCGTGATCTTTCTTTATCCTCTTCAGAACCATAAACTGGGTGACTAGAAGACATACCTGTCGCTATTAATTTGTTGTTCAGCCAATTAAAATCATCTGATACTTCATCTAAAGAAAGACAATAGTCCAGGGTGGTTTTAGCCCTTTCCTGGGATAGAGCAAGATTATTTTTATACGCTTCTACTTCGCCCGAAGCTGCCGCCCACTCACTGGAGGCATGTCCATCAATTCTAATCTCAGCAATCTGCTGTTCATAACCCGAATTCTTCAACAATTCTATATACCTGGGGAAAAAGTCAGCTATAATTTCCTTAAAGGATGAGGTTAATTGTTCCTCTCCGACCTTGAATTTAGTATCAAGTTTATTAAACCGGATTATCAATTGCCCCGGTAAAATTTCAGCCTGCCAGTCATTCAAATATTGAGAAAACTCCTCCTCCATCTCGGCGTAAATTTCTTCCTGTAGTTGAGTTAACTCAACATCTTCTATTTCAGGCTCTTCAGCCAGTTCTTCTTCTAATTCTGTAATCCTTTCTTCTTTATCTTCTACTTGAAGTTCCAGATCTTCTTTTTCATTTCTCAAATCTTCTAATTCAAGGGTAAGTTCTTCTCGTTCCTCCAGTAAAGAACTTCTTTCTTCTTCCCAACTGGACTCAACCTCATTATGTTCTGCTTGTAGTTCTTGATAATCATCTTTAAGTTCAGATAATTCTTCGTTAGATGTCTCCAACTCATTTTCCAATTCACTAATTTCTGTATCTTTCTGCTCTATTTCTTCCTCCAACCCTGCAATCGTTTCCTGATATTCCTGGAATCTATCTTCATCCTCTGATATTTCCGTTTCGTACTTAGCAATAGTTTCATCTAATTCTTCTCTCAACTGCTCCTGTTCCTCAAGTAATTCATCTCTTTCTTGCTGTAAAGCTTCCAACTCAGAGTCTTGTGAAGTCAATTCTTCGGTGGATGTCTCCAACTCATTTTCCAATTCACTAATTTCTGTATCTTTTTGCTCTATTTCTTCCTCCAACCCTGCAATCGTTTCCTGATATTCCTGGAATCTATCTTCATCCTCTGATATTTCCGTTTCGTACTCAGCAACAGTTTCATCTAATTCTTCTCTCAGCTGCTCCTGTTCCTCAAGTAATTCATCTCTTTCTTGCTGTAAAGCTTCCAACTCAGAGTCTTGTGAAGTCAATTCTTCGGTGGATGTCTCCAACTCATTTTCCAATTCACTAATTTCTGTATCTTTTTGCTCTATTTCTTCTTCCAACCCTGCAATCGTTTCCTGATATTCTTGAGATCTTTCTTCATATTCTCCAATTTGTTCTTCATAATTATTGATATCTGTTTGATATTCAGAAATCTCAGTCTCAAGTTCGACAATATTTTCTTCTAGTTCCACCTCTCTATCAAGCAAATTATCCATTTCTTCTAATTCTTCAGCTAGACCATCTCTTTCTGAAATTAAAGTTTCCTTTTCTTCCTGCCAGTTATTCTCAGCTTCCCTATACTCTTCTTGAGTTCGTTCAAGTTCATCCTCTTTTTCCTCCAGGTTCTCTACAAGTGTATTTTCGCGCCCTTCTAGTTCTTCAATAGTATTCTGTAATTCTACTATTTCTGCTTCTAAAGCTTCTGTTTCCTCTTCATAATTTTGCTCTAATTCGGCTATTTGATTATCTTTCTCTTCTATCTGGCTTTTTAAAGTTTCTATTTCGGCTCGATAAGTTTGCTGTTCAGAAGTCAACTCAGATTTTAGAGAAGCTATCTCTTCTTCTAACTCAGAAACAAGTTCTTCCAAACTATCTCTTTCTTCTTGAAGTTGATTTCTTTCTGCCTGGACCTCATTCAATTCTGCTTGATACTCCTCAAGTTCACCGCTAAGTGTCTCTTTTTCTTCCTGAAGATCTGACCTGGTAGATTTTAATTCTGCTTCTACCTCACTCATATCCTCTCTGCTCTGTAATAAAAGTACTGATAGAGTAATAACAATAATAACAGCAATAATAAAAACAGTAATCGCAAGCTTGTTTTCCGTCAGCCTATCACTCCATTTTTCATTTTCGATAGTCCTCACCCCCCTGATATTTCTAACAAATTAAAAGATTTCAGATTAATCAAAATTATAACTGTAAACTTATTATATCCAACTTTTAATAATAGTTCAAACTTTTAACATTAAAATTTTGCTTGAGTTGATTAAAACTTTTCTATTTTTTAGATTTATATCCAGGATCCAGATCTTGACTCAACCTTTAGGGATCAATTCTAAACCAATTAAAAATAATATGATACCAGAGCATTCCAATGTATTCGTGAATTGCCCTTGTAGAGGTTCTGAGAGCAGTAACACTTGGGAACCAATTTTTCAAGCCACCGGGTAAATCGTAGGAAATAAACTCAGCCGGCACCACTTCAAAATCATCATAATAATAAGAAAAAGCTTGTTCGGTTCGGCGCAAATGCCAGGCAGATGATACAACTGCCAACTTATCGTCCTTTTCCAGTATACCTAAATCTTTTAGATAATAAGGGTGCTCTCTGGTATTACGGGAATTAAATTCTAAAATTATTTTTTCTTCTTCAACTCCTAAACTGACAGCCTGGTCTTTCATTAATTCAACCATTCTTCCAACCGGTTCCTCGCCTAATCTACCTTGCATAATTAAATAGTCAGCATTGCTGGAAAGAAAATACTCAACTCCTCTTCTCACCCGTTGGCCAGTAGCATCACCTGGCAGATCAAATTCTGTTTCTGGACCAGGGTAAATACCTCCACT
Source organism: Bacillota bacterium (assembly GCA_051745085.1). Taxonomy (GTDB): domain Bacteria; phylum Bacillota; class Halanaerobiia; order Halanaerobiales; family Halarsenatibacteraceae; genus Halonatronomonas. Next base: position 29,350 of record JBNJDR010000015.1, read on the forward strand.
CAAAATAGTTACAGCCCTAATGTCACCTGGGGGCTCCAATAAACTGCTCAAAGCATACGGATTTTCCAGAGGAGAAGCCAGCTTTATTGAAAATATGGGCATGGTAAACAACCCAAAAATTAATATCACAATGAATATAAAACCCAATAATGTCTTTGCTGTTTTTTCTTTAGGCCTATATTTATCTATCCTAATAAGTAAATAAATAATTACACCTAATGTAATAAATATTAATAAAAACAAAGGAGAAAGTATGATTTTAGCCATAACTTACTCTCCCCTTTCCTGTTCAGACTTATTAGTATTGTTGGTCGAATTAAGTATATCCTTCATTTTTGTCACAGCATCTTCAGAAATGCTTTCTAAATGAAGGTCTCTTTGGGGAAAAGCTATATTAATCTTATTTTCCTTGAGTAAGTCCCAGACCTCAAGAAGTACTTCGCTTTTTATATTTGCAACACCTTTATGAGGATCCTGTATCCAAAAGCGGATTTCAAAGTTAACTGTATTGTCACCAAACTCCTTTAAAATACAAACCGGTTTTGGTTGCTCAATAATTCTAGAGTTATCACTTACCGCCTGTAATATTAATTCCTGTACTAATTTTAAATCACTATCATAACCAACCCCGACCTCTATATCTAAACGCACGAAATCATCACTATAAGACCAGTTTATTACCTGATCTGTAATAAAATTTTCATTTGGAATTAAATATTCTTTTCCAGCCAGAGTAACTACAGAAACAAAACGAGTATTTAAAGTACGAACAGTACCAAAGACATCTCCTATTTCTACTACATCACCAGGCTTTATCGATTTATCTAGAATTATAATGATACCACTTATGAAATTGGAAACTATTTTCTGGAGCCCAAAACCAAGGCCAACACCAATTGCCCCTCCTAAAAAGGCAAAAGCACTTAAATCGATACCAATGCTACTTAAAGCCATCAATAAAGCCGCTGTAAATAGCACCACTCGGCCAGCCTTTTGTAATAAAACTGTTATAGAAGGAGTGATATTCTCTGCTTTTTCCAATCTTCTGCGGAGATACTTTTCCACCCAACTGGCGATCCAGAAAAGAATGATTATCATGATAACACCGCGGATAACATTCATTATGGATAAACTAAATTCCCCGAAATTAACATCTATATCTTCAAGAATGGAAATGGTCATTTCATATAACCCTAATATATTTAAAACTGCTACTACCCAGATAAGATATGAAACCAGGCGGACCCTAAAAGTAGTAGGCAGCAACCATGTTATTAGTCTGATAATCAGCCAGGCAGCTAAAAGGTATCCCGTTATATTGGTAAATACTGCTGGCAATTCAAGCACTGCCGCAAAAAGATTATAACCCCAAATAAACACAGCCAGAAATAATTTAAAAGATATTTCTTCCCAAAAAGCTGGCCAACCTCCAGGCAAATATCTGGAGATATTATTTAATAAATCGTGACCCATCTGAGTAAATTTCTTTCTAAAAAAATAAGAACCAGCAAAAAGAAGAATTAAAACAATTAATGAAATAAGATTTTCAATAACAATAATTTGTGACATAAACCAATCCTGTAAACTGTATGCAAATTCTAGTAAGCGTTCCCCATTCACTACAAACCCTCCCTAATGACAGAACCATACTTAAATAAACCACTATAATATTATTCTGGTCGTATCTTAGTTTTTCCTGCTAAAAAAAATAGTTTACCAATTATATTTAAAGAAATTACCCTCCCCCTTATAAGCAGAAGTTTTTTCTTCTATTTCGATCATTTCTTGACCTGATAAAGGTTCAAATTTTCGAGCTAACTCAATGTTTTCGTCTAACTCCTCTAGACTCCCAACACCGATAATAGAAGTGTTGATCGGGAAACTCCATACATAGTAAAGGGCATCTCTTATTGAACTTTGACCATTTACGTATTTTATTAACCTTCCTCGAGCTAGTGTCTTCATAGCAATTATACCCAGCTTCTGCGCTATAGCTTCTTTAAGCAAATCAGTTTGAAAAGGCCGGTAATGAATATCCGCAGCATTAAGAGACATTAGTATGCAGTCAAAATCATACTGCTGAATCCCTTTTAATAGTACTTTGGGATCCTTGTGACCAGTAATACCAATATTTTTAATTGTGCCTTCCATCTTCAACTGTTCCATCGCCTTAAGCGCTCCATCACTGGCGAATACTTCCTTTAAGTCTTGCTCAGTTCGAATATTATGAAGTTGATAAAGATCAAGATAATCGGTTTTTAACCTCTGCAAACTGGCCTCTATCAATTCCATGGTGCCCTCATAGGAACGCCGATGAGTTTTGCTAGCTAAAAATACTTCTTTCCTCCGTCGAGCCATCACCTGGCCAATATTGCTTTCACTATCCCCATCATGATAGGCGGGAGCCGTATCGATATAATTAACTCCAAGATCAATAGCCCGATTGATTATTTCTGCGGCTTCTTCACTCTTATCGGGTTTTTCCAGAGTGATTTCTCCACCAAGGCTAACTAAATTTGTTTTCTCACCGGTTTTCCCCAAATGTCTGGTCTGAGCATCCATCTTTTTAGTTATTGCTAATAACTCCTCTAGTGAACTCCGGCGTTTTTCCACAATTTATCCCTCCAATCTAATAATTTTTTCAACAAGTATTATTTTTTAATTCATTTAATCAATCTATCCCGAGTATTACAGATGGCTTGATTATAAACGTCATCTTCCAAATCTTTTACCCGATTACAAATAAGCTGCAGCATTTTCTCTGTTAAATCTGGATATGATAGCATCACATCCCGAATATAATTCTTATCTATCACACATAATACAGCATCTTCCACAATTTCTGCAAAGACCCCCCGGGGTCGCATGGAAAAGATGTCAACTTCCCCTACGATATTGCCCGGAACTAAATAAGCAAGGGTTAACTGCTTACCTGCATCATTCAGTTTATACATTTTAATCCTACCCTGGTGTAATATATATATAAATTCAACTTTATCTTCAGGGCCAAATAAAATTTCTCCTGCCTCTGGCTGTATTACTTTTGCCTTAGAAGCAATCTCTTCAACCTGTTCTTCAGTAAGCACTTCAAAAATATTTAAACCTCTCACACAGTCAAGCATATTCCCCCTCCTTCTTCCTTAAAATTATTACAATTTTTATTATATTTATATATTTCTTGAATCATGAAAAAAATCCTTTATTATTGTTGAATAATATAACGAGAATATAAGGCAAACACCACTATTACCAATATAATAGCCAAAAATTCAACTATTCTAGCCGGAAACTGTAAATAAGAACTGCCATATTCAGAAAAAAAATATCCGGCAGACTGTTTTAACCCGATCGCGGTAATGACAAATGGAAAGGTAAATGCAGAGAAGCTGGGACAAAACCCAACCAACATCATCTTAGGTAGATATAATATTACCGCAACAATCATAATTAGAGTTAAACCAGTAAGACCAGTGATCATTAATATATTTTTTTCGGGAAATGCTGACATATATCCGGCCAAACATAACCCCGCAGGTGCTGTAAAAATTGCCAGAGTCGGCATGGCTGGATTTTTGATCATCTTAATTTTAATAATTCTATAGCTGACCAGAGGTAATAGGATCATATAACTGATAAATCCAAGCCAGAATATGATCTGTCCCAACAACAATTGATCAAATACTGGAGCAGTCACACTTGCCACTACCAACCCTACATAAACAATAAAATAACTGGGGAAAACTTGTCTTATGTCAAAATTATTTATTATAAACCTTTTTGAAAATAGGACAACTAATAAAACATGTAATAATATTCCCCCAAACCATACAACCCTGGCCACATCCGGAGCAACATTTATAAGGTAACTTGCTAAAATTATTACTCCCATAGAAAAAGCGGGGGCAACGCTGGCGACGACTGGATTATTCAGATCTTGGAAAAAACCATTCCTATCTAGCACAATTCTACCCAGTAAAAATAAGATTATTACAACAGCTAAAATGCCGGCAAGAACTCGATAAAAACTTTCATAGGGTTTCAATAAATTACCCAGACCAGCCAATCCCAGCATCAAACCAGCAATTGGGATAGGGGTAACCTCAAAGCATCTTTTCAAACTATTCATTTTCAATCAACCTTTCTATAACCCAGGCAGCCACCTCACCTGTTATTTGAATACAGTGGTCTGCTCGTGCTTGGCTGGTAAAATCTTCAAAATGTCTTGTTAAAACTCGACAGCAGGTAGAACCATACTTCTCAATAACATGGTTATGTAACTCAGCACTAGCTGTAAATGACTCCTCCGGCATCTCTGCTCCTGGTTTAGTTCTGCCGTATTTCAAGCCCAAAGCCATCACACCTCCGCTAACGGCTCCACATAAACATTTGGATTTACCGATCCCTATAGGGAAACCTGAAGCCATTTTCACTACTTCTGGAGGTAATTCCTGCCCTAAAGTATCATTGATAGTAGTTAAAACAGCTTCAGAACAATAATATTCACCTCGGCGAAAATAACCTTCTGCTGTTTCCCGAACTTCATTAATTAGGTTTTTTTTCTTTTGATTCATATTATTAAACACTCCTCTTTTATAATATTAATTTATATATATTATAAACTATTTTTAAATAAGTTTAAATAGTTTACTGCAAATAAAAAACCGCCCCTATAAAAGCAGACGGTTAAAATTACATGTGATATTATATTTTAACTAGTTGCAAACCAAACAACTTCTCCGTAACGAATAAAACCTAATTCATCGGCTAGAGACAGAGAAGCCCGATTATCTTTTACAATATGAACATATGGAATCAAGCCAAAATCGATCGTTCTTTTTAATAATTCCATATTAACAGCTTCAGCTAATCCCCGCCGGCGATATTCCTCTCGAGTATAAGCAATACCCATAGAACCATCATCTCTTAATATCGCCCAGGATAGGGGATTACCTTCTTCATCTCTTACCACAGCACTTGGCCTTTCCTGTATAGCTTTTTTAATATAATCATAGGAAGTGTCATCTTCAGATTGATAAGTATAATGATGATCCACAATCTCTGCATCATCCTTTGTTAAGTAATCAACCTCATGATCAGGTTCTTGATACTTGAAATCATCCGGGAGTAGATAATAAAGATAGCAAAGTTCATAAAAATCTATTTCTCTCTTCTCTTTAACTTTTTCATAAAAACGGCGATGAACACCAGAAAATTTTCGCGGCTTTTCTACCGCCATCTTAATCACTTCCGCCTCTGCTCGAGAACTATTATAGTAGATTATATTCCACTCATCCCTTCGGATTAAATAACCCTGAGGCTGGTCAAAATCATCTACATATAAGCTATAATCATCACAAATTTTCATGACTCCAATGGTATTTATATGAGCAATTTTGTCCTGAGCTATGAAATCACCTAAAATACTAATCTGTTCAACTTTCTGCATTACTAGATCCCCCAATCAACAACTAGTATTATGAATTAATTAATTTTGTTAAAGTTTCTTGAATTTGATATAATGTATAAAATTCTTTAATCTCACCCAGGAGGACTTAATTAATATGGATTCCATCAAAAAATTTAATCAAATTAGAACTGCCAACAGAAAAAAGCAAAAACTACGAAGTGAAAATAATCTTCCAACCATAATATTTGGCGATGGAGCGATGGGCACTGAGTTGATGAAATATAATAAAAATTTAATCCCGTTTTTATTTAATCTAGACGCCCCCAATAAAACAGCAGAAATTCACCAGAATTATCTCCAGGCAGGCGCTAACATCATAACTACCAATACATTCTGTGCTAACCGCCTTTATCTTAAACAAACAAATATCGAAAGAGATAAAAAAACCTTACCTGCTCTGGTAACCGAAATTAATCAAAAAGGTGCCGATATTGCCGTAAAACAAGTTGAAAGATTCAAAACTAAAAACCCTAAAAAAAGTCATCCTTTAATTGCTGGAAGTATTGGACCAACAGGTTCCGAAATGGCAATTTTCCCTCAAAAAAATAACAATTTTAAACATCTTGTCCAGGTATTTACTGAACAGATAACAGCCTTACTCCAGGGAGGAGTTGACATCCTGATATTTGAGACTTTTTCTTACCATCTTGAACTGGAAGCAGCTCTAAAAGCTGCTGCCCAATTTTCTGTCCCGGCTATGGTCAACATGTCATTTGATAATTATCAAAACACAAATTATGGAACTGATGTCTCTGATTTCTCTAAGCTGATAAAAACACAAAGTCCTAATAAAATTATTTCTGTAGGGCTTAACTGCATAGCACCATCGCCCGGATATCAAGAAACCATTACAAATATTATTCAGGAATTAAAGCCTATTCCCCTGAGTATTTACTACAACGCTGGCAAACCCAATCTTGACACAATTACTGGTCAAACCAGTTACGAATTAGGAGAAAATTTTTATCAAGAAATTGATGTTTTAGCTTCTCGCAATGAACCAGACACTGTAATAATCGGAGGCTGCTGTGGTACTACCCCAGATGTAATCGAAAAGTTATCCAAGCGTTATAACAGAATGATAAATCTTTAAAGGAGGCATTTGCGATGACAATTATGAACATGTACAAAACTATGTCAATTGATCAAAAGTAAAAATGCTGTATTATTCGAAGAAGGAGATACTCTTCTCGCATCTGCCTCTAAATCCAATATGCGCTTTTTAGTCTTTAGTGCTAAACCGCTAAAAGAATCCATAGCCTGGGGAGGTCCGATAGTCATGAACACCCAGGAAGAATTATTTCAAGCTCGCCAGGACATTGAAAACAAAACTTTTGTTAAAAAGCCTGAACAAAATTTATGATAAGCTAATATTTACAATTATTAATTTAGACAATTACAATTTATAAGAATTTCTCAGCCAGATGACAGGAAACACAAATTCCATTTTCTAGTTCTCTTAAAACAGGTTCTTCTACCTGACATCTCTCAATAGAATGTCTGCACCTGGGGTGAAAGCTACATCCTGAAGGAGGATTGATCGGGCTTGGAACTTCTCCAGTCAAAATCTCTCTCTTTTGTCCATTTTTTGCACCCACTTTATGAACAGAAGAAAACAGGGCCTGGGTATAAGGATGAAGCGGCCGGGTAAATATTTCTGTAGATTCACCTAGTTCAACCAACTTACCTAAATACATAACCCCTATTTTGTCGCTTATATGCTTAACCACATGAAGGTTATGAGATATCCACAAATAAGTAAGTTGGTATTCCTCCTGCAATCTATTCATTAAATTTAAAACCTCAGACATTATAGAAACATCTAAACCAGAAGTTGGCTCATCACATACAATGAATTCTGGTTTTAAAGCTAAAGCCCGAGCAATTCCCACCCGCCTGGCCTGTCCGCCGCTCAACTCATGGGGGAAAAGTTCTGAATACCTTTTAGAAAGGCCGACTATATCAAGTAATTCCCAAACCTTATCTAAAAGATCAAAGTTTTTCCCCACCATACCATGAATATAAAAGGGTTCGGAAATAATTTCCTCGACTATTAAACGAGAGTTTAAAGACGACCTCGGATCTTGCAAAATCATTTGGGCATTCGCTCTAAAGTTTTTCATCTCTGATTTATCAAATTTTAGGATATCTTCACCCTGATAAAAAATTTGACCTGAATTAGGTTCGACTAACCTTAAGATAGACCGAGCAACTGTTGTTTTACCGCAACCTGATTCTCCTACGAGAGCAAAAGTCTTCTCTTTATCTATTTTGAAACTAACATCATCAACAGCCCGAACAGTTAATGGCCCTTTTTTTAGTAACTTATAAAAAATACCATCTTTTTTTTGATAAAAAGTTTTTAGGTTATTGATTTCAACTAACGCCATCGTTATTTTCACCCTCTACTTCATCATATAAATAGCACGCCACAAAATGCTCATTACCTTCAGCATATAAAGCAGGTTCTGCCTGCAGGCATTTCTCGAAACAATAATCGCAGCGAGGACAAAAATTACATCCCGAAGGTTTGTCATTTAAGTCCGGAACCTGGCCTGGTATGGTAGTTAACTCTTCTTTATCCTGAACGCCAGGCAAACAACCCAATAAAGCAGATGTGTAAGGATGAAGTGGATTATTAAACAGTTCGTCTGTGGAAGCTACCTCAACTATTTTACCTGCATACATCACTGCTATCCTATCTGTTATTTCAGAAACCACTCCTAAATCATGCGTAATATATAAAATAGAAGTTCCATATTCAGCAACCAGTTCCTGTAACAAATCTAAAATTTGCGCTTCAACTGTAACATCCAGAGCTGTTGTAGGCTCATCTGCAATAAGTAGAGCTGGATGAGATATAAAAGCCATCGCCAGCATAACTCTCTGCTTCATTCCTCCGCTGAACTGATGTGGATATTCCTCAAATCTATATTCCGGATCAGAAATGCCCATTTTACGCAAAATTTCTATCGCCTCTGGCTTTAAATCTTTCCTACTCACTTTTTTATCTGATTTAAAATATAAAACATCAAGGATTTGTGTCCCAACTTTAAAAACTGGATTTAAAGCATTTTGAGGATTCTGAATCACCATGGATATTTCTTTGCCTCTTATGCGTTTATTGATATCTTTTTCAGTGAGTTGAATAAGGTCTTCCCCATTTAAAAATATCTTCCCCTGGGAAACTTCAGCTGAATCGGGTAATAATTTTAAAATAGCCTTCCCTAAAGTAGATTTACCTGATCCACTTTCTCCTACCAGGCCGAAAACTTCACCACTTTTAATATATAAATTAACATGATCAACAGCTTTAGCATAACCTTGAGGTGTCCAATATTGAACCACTAAATCTTCTATACTCAATAAAAAATCAGCCATGGTCAGGACCTCCCTGGGTTGTTTTAGGATTTAATGCAACCCTTAAACTTTCAGCAAAAATTGAAAACCCAAGCATAGTGAACATTATAGCCAGGGCCGGCCAAAGAATCATGAGCGGTGCGGTTTGGATATACTGATAAGATTCTTGAAGCATGACACCCCAGCTGCTTAAAGGCGGTTGTAAACCAAGTCCTAAAAATGATAACCCCGCTTCCCACATGATCATGGAAGCCATATCCATACCTCCTAATACTAAAACAGAAGCAAAAATATTTGGTAAAATATGTTTAGAAATAATCCTGTAGTTACTTGCCCCTAAAGATTTAGCTGCTTCAACGAAGTCTTCCTCTTTTTCAGAAAGTGTTTCTGCTCGTACGACCCTGCCATATCTAGGCATAATGGTAACTCCCAAAATTATAATTACACTTATCAAAGATGGCCCGATTACAGCAAGCAAAACTAAAATCAAGATCAAGGGAGGAAAAGCTCTAATAATATCAAAAAAGAATAATATAATGTTATCAACTACTCCACCCACATAAGCAGCAATCGTACCGAAAATCATACCAACTAAAACTGAAATGGTTAGACCTCCAAAAGATACAAAAACTGCTGGCCGGGCAGCATAAATCAGTCTACTTAGAATATCTCTGCCGACACTATCAGTGCCTAACAGATTTGTACGGCTGGGTCCCTGCAGGCGATTCGTGACATCAGTGCTGTAAGGATCCTGGGGAGCAAGCCAGGGAGCAAAAGCTGCGGATATTAGAAAAATAAATATTATTCCCCCACCAATATAAGTTTTATGATCTTTTTTCATAATATTAACCACACGTAAAAATTTTTTCTTAAAGCGAAAAAACTTCTGACTGTTAAACATAGAGGCTCCTCCCTATCTATTCCTGTTTTATCCTGGGATCAAAATAAGCATAAGAAATATCCGCTAATAAATTGGCAAAGACAAATAATAATGCTGCTACTAAAACTCCTCCCCTAACCAGAGGAAGATCCCTTTCATAAATGGCATCTACGATCATTCGTCCCAAACCTGGCCGGGTAAAAATTACTTCTACAAAAACCGCCCCTCCAAGTAAGCGGCCAACTCCCAGCCCTACCACCGCAATAATCGGTTTAACCGCCTTCTTTAAAGCATATTTATAAATAATATAAGAACGAGGTATACCAAAAGATTTTTCAGTCTGCACAAAATCTGATTCTAAAGTTTCCAACATAGAACTTCTTGTCAGGCGGCCGATATAACCGGTCCACCCAATCGATAATGCTACTGCTGGACCCAGTAAATAATATAAAGAATTTAGGAATCCACCATCTCCAATCCCTATTGAAGGCAGCAGGTTTAGATTAACTGAAAAAATAATAATTATTATAACGCTTGCTACATAAGTAGGTGTAGAAGCAGTTATGAAAGATAATAATGTTAATATTTTATCCACCCAGGAGTTATTAAAATTCGCGGCGAGCAAACCAATTATAATGCCGTTAAATACTGCTAATCCCATCCCGGCAATGGTTAGAGTCAAAGTATAAGGCAAAACTTCTACGATCACACTTAACACCGGTCTTTCCCTAAATATTGAAGTGCCTAAATCTCCTCTGGCAAGCTGACGCAAATACATTATATAGCCTTCGTACCAGGGACGATTCAAGCCCAACCTTGCTTCTAAATCAGCCGCCATTTCCTCGGTTGCCCTCGGCCCCAGAATTATATCAGCAGGATCACCAGGTAGGAGATAAGTTAAACTAAATAAAAGAAATAACACTGCAAGTAGTGTTGGTATCATCCACAGAAGCCTTTTTACCATATATATAAGCATAAAAATCCCCCAGGTCATTAGTTTACCGGGCCTAAGTAAACGGCCCGGTATTTACATTTTTTTATTTTAATTATATCCTATTATTTAGTAACTAACCAGGGCAAAATTACTCCATCTGGAGAAAATGTCGGTTCTAAATCGGCTCTCCAGGCTGGAGTTTTTACCCCATGAGTTACCCATATACCAATAGAGTCTTCATGCATCAACTTCTGCATTTTTACATACTTTTCACTTCGCTCTTCTTCATCAATTATCGATTCTGCTTCTTTCCAGAGGCGGTCATATTCTTCATTAGACCAGTGGAATAAATTCCATTCACCGATCTGATCTGTCAGGTTCCATTGGAAGTTATAGCCTGGATCAACAGTATTAGTGAAGCGAGTGTAAGTTATGTCAAAGCTTCCTTCCTGCCAGCGGTCAATCTTAGGTCCAACCTCTAGTGCCTCTATATTCACCTCGATATTAAACTGCGATAGTTGATCCTGGATTATTGTAGCAATCATCCGTCTTTCTTCATTAGCATCAGTAACATACTCAAGCTCAAGCCCTTCGCCATCAGGATAACCTGCTTCAGCCAGTAAATCCCAGACATATTCTTCATCTACATCCTCTAAATCATATGAAGGAGCAGCCCAATAACCCAGCATATCTGGGAGCAAGATAGAATGGGCTCTTTCCGCCTGCCCAGCAAACGCTCCAATTAAAATATCTTCTGGATCTATAATATATCTCAAAGCTTCCCTAAGCTTTTCATTAGTAAGAGGCTCTCGATCTGTATTAAAAGCTACATATTGAATAGCTAGATCAGGAAATATCTCAGCCTCAAATTCTTCCATGCTTTCTATTCGTTCAAAGTTATCTAATGTAACCTGGCCGATATCAATCTCTCCAGATTGCAGGGCCAACTCTTGAGAAGTTGGATCAGACATAGGCAAAAATTCTACAGAACTAAACTCTGGTGTCTCACCCCAGTAATCATCATTCGAGGTTAAATTAATATTATTATTAACATCCCAGTTTTCAAACACGTACGGTCCTGTTCCGATTGGATTATTTGCATGATCTTCCCTACCCATTTCTTCTACAGCCGCTTTACTAACGATTAAACCAGCATTAAAAGGTAAAGTTGAAGCAAACAAACGGCCCATCGGTTCATCTAATACTAATTTAACCGTATAATCGTCGATAACTTCAACTCTGTCTAAGGCAACAAAAGACTGGGCTTCAGGCGAGTCAGCTTCGGGGTCTATGATTCTTTCAAAACTAAACTTAACGTCTTCTGCAGTGAATTCACCATATCCTCCATGAAACTGAACCCCTTCTCGTAAATAAAAAGTTATTTCAGTACTATCCTCTGATATATCCCAATCTGTAGCTAAATCAGGTACCACTTCAAAAGTTCCAGGTTTATATTTAACTAATCCATTGAAAATAGAATTCATCACCGGCCAATCCGAAAGTACTCGCTGAAGATATGCTGGATCCAGAGTTCTAGCTCGACCAGGGATAGCTATATTTAAATGATCTTCTTGAGCTGAAACATTATCTGAAACAAATAAGGTAACTATCAAAACCATAACAAGCAGCAATGCCAATTTTCTCATTGAAGTCATTTTGTGCCTCCTTTTAAAAGCCTACCCATTATTGTCTGTATTCTGGGTTGGGGTGATTAAAGCTACAACCAGCATCCCATTTATCTCTTTGATTACCGTGGGCTTTGATTCCCCCATTATCTTTTAGCATTCGAGCAATATGCATTAAATTCCAGGTCATAAATGTTGTGTTTCTTTGCGTAAAATCATTCTCCGGACCGCCTGATTCTTCATCTAGATACGAAGGGCCTGGACCCGCTTCACCGATCCATCCTGCATCTGCTTGAGGGGGAATAGTAAATCCTAAGTGCTGAAGTGAGTATAATATCCCCATGCCACAATGCTTTACTCCATCTTCATTACCTGTTACTATGCAGCCGCCCGTCCTACCATAATAAACATACTGGCCCTTTTCATTAAGTTCACCAGATTGACCATATAATCTTTCAATAACTTTCTGGCAGAT
>JBNJDR010000016.1:0-41426 GCA_051745085.1 Bacillota bacterium
GAGGGGGCCAACAAATGAAAGGCATCAACGGAAAGATCTTAAAGGTTAACCTGAGTAAAATGGATTATACTATCGACGAACATGACGATAATTTTTACCGGAAATATGTAGGAGGGAGGGGTTTCGCCCTCTACTATATGCACAAGGAACTCGACCCCCAGGTAGACCCTTTGTCACCGGAGAATATGATCGTATTTGCCGGCAGTATTTTGGTTGGGGCCCAGGGACCAGCCATTCCCCGCCTCACAGTTGCAGGTAAGTCGCCTCTTACCGGGGGGTTTGGGGAAAGTGAAGCTGGCGGATACTGGGCACCTGAATTGAAAAAAGCTGGATTTGATGCTGTGGTTGTTACCGGTAAAGCAGAAAAACCTGTTTATATTTGGATTAAAGACGGACAGGTCGAAATCAAAGATGCTGCTGATCTATGGGGTAAAGATACAGGTGAAGCTCAGGAGATGATTAGAGAGAAACATGAAGATAACTGGGTTCAGGTAGCGCAGATAGGTCCGGGGGCGGAGAATCTCGTTCGGTATGGGAACGTAACCAATAAGTTAAGTCACTTTAGCGGACGCTGTGGTTTGGGTGCGATAATGGGCTCGAAAAATTTGAAGGCCCTCGCGGTAAGGGGCAGCAGCCAGGTAGAAGTGGCCGATAAAGATCGAGTGTTAGAGATCAACCGGTGGACATCCCAGGAAGCCATGAATGATTCTGTGGGGGAGAGGCTCCACGATGTTGGAACCTGGTCTACGGTTAAGTCAAACAATGAAGCAGGAGCGCTCCCTACCAGGAACTGGAATAAAGGTCAGTTCGCCGGAGTGGATGAACTTTCTGCTGAGAGCTGGAAGAAGACCATCGGTAAGGAAGCCCGGGGCTGCTTCGCCTGTCCAATTAGGTGCCGCCGGGTCGTAGAGGTCGATAGCGAAGATATCCAGGTAGATTCTATTTATGGTGGCCCTGAGTATGAATCTATCGGAGCGCTGGGACCGATTCTGGAGATCGATAACAAAGAGATTATTGCCAAAGCCAATGAGTTGTGCAATAGATACACCATCGATACGATCTCCACGGGAATGACCATAGCTTTCGCCATGGAATGTTACGAAAATGGGATTCTCAGCCAGGATGATTGCGATGGTCTGGAACTCACCTTTGGTAATGAAGAGGTCGTTCTGCCCATGATCGAAAAAATAGCCCGCCGGGAAGGCATAGGTGATCTGCTGGCTGAAGGCAGTAAACGGGCAGCCGAAAAGATCGGACAGGGTTCAGAAAAATATATTCATCAAGTCAAAGGTCAGGAAGTACCCATGCACGATCCCCGGGTCAAAACAGGTGTAGGCCTGCAGTACGCTCTTGCTGATTACGGGGCCGATCACATGAAAGCTCCGCACGATACCTCTTTTGTGCGAGATGACAGTTACGCTTTGAAGCATGCTAACATCCTGGGTATCTATGATCCAATTGATCCTCTTGCTCTGGATGAAGAAAAGGTGCGGTTTTTCTATAATCTGGATCTATACTGGACCATGATCGATATTTTAGGGGCCTGCTGTTTCGGCTATGCTCCGGGTGGACCTATATCTATAGATATGCTTATGGATTTAGTCCAGGCGATAACTGGGGCCGACCTAACTTTAAGAGAGTTAATGGACGCTGCAGAACGGAGTATAGATATGGCGCGGATGTTCAATCTCAAAGCAGGTCTTACCAGCGCCGATGATAAACTACCAGATCGCTTCTTTGAGAATTTTAACGACGGCCCACTTAAAGGTAAGAGGGCAATCAATAGAGAAGATTTTGCCGGAGCGGTTAAATTGCGCTACGATCTCATGGGTTGGGATTTGGAAACCTCTAAACCTAAGCGAGCTAAACTTGTCAAAATGGGGATCGGCTGGATTGAAGAGTAAGTATAACTGGAGGAGATAACGTGAAAATAAAAGTTAAGCTGCTTGGTCATTTGCGGAAATACCGGGAGTCAGAGCAGGAAATCCAGGAAGTTGAGCTGGAGTCAAATAGCGATTTGGTTGATTTATTTGCTGCCGTTGGGGTTCCTGACAAAGAATTTGAATTTACTTTACTCCTGGTTAACGGTCAACCGGTTCAGAAAGACCATCAACTCCAGGAGGGAGATACCGTGAGCCTGGTCACCCCAGCAGATGGAGGATAATAAGATATTAGTTTATATGAAAAGCAAAAAGCCGGCTCTAAGAGCCGGCACATTAATTTTAGTTTTAGTTGTAACATTATTATTTTATCTTGAGAAACTTAGAAACAAAAGGTGAAGATTCTCCTTCTCTGAGGAAGTGACCGGATGGTCCTTCTCCCAGGAATTCTGCGAACCAGGATTCATGTTCGATTTCTTCGTGGAGGATCGAAAGAGCAAGATCGTAAGTTCTGTGATCTTTACCTGCCGTCATGTCACATACTTCAGTATAACCACGTACGGCACATCTTTCCGCTTCTAAGAGTACTTTGATTATTTCTTTAGTGTCAGTGGGGTTATCCGGCAGTTTGGCTGGCGGGCAGGCAGAGATATCGTGAAATTCCTTCATGTCATTAGGAATCTCGCCGCCTAATTCATATATTCTGGGGAGTAAAGCTTCGAAATGGTTCCTGTCTTCAATTCTGGCCTGCTCTGCAATAGCCTTTACACCTTCGCCATCGAGACCGATCAGATTCATTCTTAGACTGGTGTAATAGTAATAAGTTGTCAGTTCTGCAGAAGCATTTTTGATCAGCAATTCCAATAATTTGTCAACATCAACACCGGACTTTTCAACTAACTCTCTTGAAACTTTTGCCATTAATTGTTACCCCCTTTAGATTCTTGTTGATAATACTTACTAATTATATTCTCCATAAAGAATGAAATTCCTGCATTAAACGGATAATATCTGAAAAAAATTGGTATTTTATTTGAAAAAAATTTTGAATATCCGCCGATATTTATTATAATAGAATAAGAATTATCCGGTAAAACATGATAAATTGAGATAGCGGGATATAAATAATAAGAGGTGGCAGCAAATGATAGGTAAAGTATTAGCAAAATTAAAATTATCCACTTCAACGGGAGACATAAAAAATGATATCTCTGCTGGCCTTTCCGTGGCCGCTATAGCCCTGCCTCAAAATATGGCCTACGCTCTGATTGTTGGTGTTGACCCGGTTTATGGATTATATACTTCGATAGTTTCCATGGTTGTGGCAACCTTTGTCGGGGTATCTAATTATATGATAGTAGGGCCAACAAATATGATGGCTGTAGCTATCGCCAGTGGACTGGCAGGATTTTCTGGAGATAACTATTTAGAAGCAGTATTATTATTAACATTTTTGGTTGGAGTTTTTCAAGTAGGATTATCTTTATTGAAACTGGGAGTCCTAATTAATTTTATTTCTCGTTCGGTAGTAGTGGGACTAACGACTGGAGTTGCAATCATTATATTGGTTGGGCAGTTAGGTAACTTTTTCGGTATATCCTATTCCGGCGGCAGTAATGTGTTTACGAACTTATATTATTTCATGCAGAATCTGAACGAAATAAATGTTTGCGCAGCTTTTATCGGTATCGTGGTTGTTATATCATTTGTATTCTTGCATAGATTTAATCCTGGTTTGCCTAACTATTTGCTTGTGATGGCTTTTGCCATCGGTCTGGTATATTTATTTAATTGGAAAGATCAAGTAGATGTGGTAAGAAGCTTTCCAGGTGGATTGCCTAATTTCACTCCCCATGGTTTTGACTTTGCTTTTTTTACCAGGCACTGGAGTACTGCCCTGTCGGTAGCTATCCTGGGTTTTATTCAGGCTTTTTCAGTAGTTAAGTCTCTGGAGATAAAATCAGGACAGGAAGTAGAAATTAATCGGGTTTTCCTCAGCCAGGGGATAATCAACACTATCTGTTCTTTCTTTAGCAGTTTTAGTATCTCTGCTTCTTTTACCAACAGTTTTACTAATTATCAATCCGGGGCCAGGAGTAGATTATCGGAGTTTATCACTGCTGTGACGATAGCTTTATTTATATTGTTATTTAGTCCTCTGGCTACTTATATTCCGATCTCGGCTCTGGCCGGACTGGTCATAATTGTAGGTTTTAAGATGATTGACATTGAAGGGGTTAAAGATAGCTTTAGAAACAAGTTCGATATGTTAATATTTTTAGCCACCTTTTTAACTACTATAGGCCTTCCGCGCCTGGACTACGCCGTTTACTTTGGGGTCATTGTCTCTTTCATCCTGATCTTAAAAAATACCAGCACAGTTAATTATTCTCACTACGAATACGAAGATAAAGGGGAGAAATTTTATAAAAGGGACTTAATAGATATCGAGCAGGGCAAGATTCAAAAAGATTCCTATATTCTGATCAACCTTTCTGGGAACATTAATTTTAATGCTTCTGTGAATTTAAAGAATAATCTAGAAGAAAGTTACGTAGAAGGTCAGACTTATATAATTAGAACCCGAGATGTAGAAAATATTGATTTAACCTGTTTAAAAGAGATAGAGAAATTTATAGATAAAGTTCAAGAGAGCGGCGGGAAAGTGTTATTTACCGGGGTAGATAAGACAATATATGGGCTGCTTCGAGATTATAGTCTGCTGACTAAGGTCGGAGAAGAAAATATCTTCATGGAAGATGAAAATATCTTTTCTTCTACCCGGTCTGCTATTAATAAAGTTAAGCAAGAATAGCTAATTTAATCCAGCATTCTTGCTTTTTCTTTAGCTATGAAGTAAGCTCTTTGTTGAAATAGGCGGTCTCCAACTTCTTCGCCGGTGTATTTAGTTAAATCGATATCTTCTCCGCCTGTTTTTTCGTACATTTTATGGTATAATTCAATAAAATGATCTAGATAATCTGGCGATTTGTGATTACCTCCGATTCCCAAAATATCAGCCTTGACTGCTAACACGAACTCTTCAACTGTAATTGGTGATCTTCTAATGCTTTCAAATAGTCTAACCACTTTGCCCGGTCTCATCTCTGGAAAATGGTTTATCCGCATGTGATGTTTGATTACCAGTCGGGCCGTTTTATAAAAATTATTGGGCAGGATGAAATGGGAACTTTCTGCCAGCCTATCGAGGATGGCCAGGCCCAACTTAGTATGGTTATAATGATGAGGATAATTTTTCGGTGATGTAGCCCCTTTGCCAATATCGTGCATGAGGACGGCAAACCTGAGCATTAGCTTTTTCTCTGGGGATAACTTGTTCTGGTTTGTTAACAGGCAGATTTCATCCAGGGTCATCATGGTATGGACGAACACATCTCCCTCTGGATGATATGCCTTAACCTGAGGCACACCTCGAAGGTTATCGAGATCCTGAAAATGGTAAAAGAGGAGATTGAGCCGGGCTAAAGTTTGAAAAAACTGGCTGGCATTATCTAAGAGGAGAGCTTTCTTGAATTCTTCAAATACTCTTTCTGGATAAGCATCTATCAGTTCTACAGCATATTTTTGCATATATTCTTTAGTTTTAGCTTCAATGCTAAAGTCAAGGCGAGCAGCAAATCGGGCGGCCCGATAGATTCTTACCGGATCCAGGGCAAAGGTTTCAGGACCGGTCATTTTTATTTTACCACTGTGTAAGTCCTGGTGACCGTCAGTTGGATCGATCACCTGGAGTTTAGATCTGTTCTGAGGTTCCGTGATGTTAACAGCCATGCTGTTAATTGTGAAATCTCTGCGGAAGAGGTCTTCTTCAATGCTGCCATCTTTTAACAAATTTATTTCTATATTCTGCGAGTCCCGCTTTATTATGTATACGGGAAAGCTTTTACCTACTTTTTCTGCGTCAGGAAAAAGTTCGAAAAATTTAGCTTCGCTGATGTTACCGATAACTAGATCAATGTCGCTGATTTTATGGCCAAGGGCTAAATCTCTGACTGCACCGCCAACCAGATATAGCTGACCGGAGGCCTTTTTTATTTTGGCGGCTTCTCTCAGCAGAAAATCTGGTAGATCGTATTTTATATATTCAGCACGTGCCATTGGGATCCACTCCTCTATACACGATGTGACTTTTGCTTAAAATTAAGGTTAGTCTTATTATAGCATTGAACCTGTTCTAAACTCAATGCAAACCTGGGGAGAGATTTAAATGATGAATCAAACAGGAAATTTTTTGTTGATTTTTCTCATTGTTCTGGCCTTAATTACCATTCATGGTAACGATAATCCAATTTTACCTGGACGAGCAACAGAGGCTGAAGAAGTTGATTTGGAATATGATAATCACAAAATAATTTTGGTCCACGGGTACTACCAGGATGCTGCAGATATGCTTGAACTCAAAAGAAACCTTGAAGATCAAGGTTTTACCGGGCTGCTGGCAGATCTTCCCTTGAAATTTCAATCTATAACCCAGGCGACTGATGTTTTTGCAGAACAAGTAACCGAGGTTATTGCAGAGATGGATTCCGATGAAAAACTGAGTCTGGTAGGACACAGTACAGGCGGCCTGGTTATTCGCAAGTATCTGGCTGAGCCAGAGAACAGGAGGGATATTCACCGGGCAGTTTTAATAGCTACTCCCAATCAAGGCAGCAGTCTGGTAGAAATGGGTGGGGGTCTAGCAGATGCGGTAGCTGAAATTTATACTACATTGGGATCGCTGGAGCCTGATCAGGTTAAAAACCTGGAATTATTTGAATCAGGGGAAGTAGAGGTTGGAGCAATCGCCGGGAATATCAGCTTTGGCATCTTAGGCAGCTTATTAGATGAAGAAAATGACGGCAGAGTCAAGGTGAGTTCGGTAAAATATGAGGGATTGAAAGATTTCATCGTGGTACCTTATAGTCATAAAGACATCCATTATCAAGTTGAGACGGCAGAGTTGGTGGCGGAATTTATAAAAAACGGAAAATTTGAAGGAGGTAACAAAGATGAGTAAGGGACAATTTATGATTATTTTTTTACTGGGCCTGGCGATTTTGATGGCGATCACAAACCCCGGGATGGATGATTACGCTAATTGGGCAGCAGATGACCTGGTTGAAGAGGATAGCGGTTTAGAGAGTTTTGTGGCTGGAATCATAGGGGAGCCAATAATTAAAAGGATGACCACTAGAAACAATTATGTGGTCTTTAGCATTTATATAACCCGGGCTTCAGATTCTGGAGATGTATGGGAAGCTCGGACCTTAGGAATATTAGGTAATTTCTTTGTACTGGAGGAAAGAAGTGATCAAGAATAAGGGTCGGGGGAAATGAGATGGCAACGATGAAAGATATAATTAATTCAGGCAAGAGCAGTTTTTCTAAAGCAGAATCTGGGTCTGTTCTGCCTGTTTTTATGCGGCCCCGCCCATGGAGTTTAGAGACTTACAGGTTAGCTCTAAAAGAAAGATTAAAACGGGGTTTAAAGTTACTATCACGGCAAAGTTAGGCGATGGTTTTAGCCCGGGATACAGCAGGCCCCGCAGTTTAAATGAAGTATTCACCAATTATTATTTGAGCCTCGCCTTATTTGATTATATCGAGGCTAGTTCAGATGAAGCTGGCGGTTCCTGGATCAGGTTAAGCTGGCTGTACGATGATCTGGGGCGTTACTATCTTAAAGAATATAGCGGCGGACTTTCTACTCAGGCTGAATACAAGCTTATTCTGCTGCTATCTGATCTTTATATAAAACATGACGATTCTAAAAAAGCCCAACCGCTGCTGGATAAGATCATCCGCTGGGCTGGGGTTAAATCTTTTTATAAAGAATTGGCCCGAGATAAGTTTATCGCTATCCGGGAACATATTAAAGCAGAAAACAAAAGCTAGAATAGAAGTCTAGTTATGCAAGGAGGTAATTCCATGGAAGAAATTAATTTATCCAGGCTGGAAAGCGGCACTGATATCCGTGGGACAGCGATAGGAGACAAAGATGAAGTAGATCTTACGGAAGAAGCAGTGATTAGAATTGGTAAAGGGTTCGCCCGGTGGCTGGCTGAGCATAAAAAGAAAGACATGGCGAAATTGCGGATATCGATCGGGGTAGACTCTCGCTTGAGCGCGGAGAGACTTAAAAATAATTTGATAACCGGGCTAAACAGTCAGGGAGTTTCGGTTTTTGATGCTGGCTTAGCTTCGACACCAGCCATGTTCATGTCTACTGTTTTAGCTGAGCATGGTTATGACGGGGCTATTATGATTACCGCCAGCCATCTGCCCTTTGATAGAAACGGATTTAAGTTTTTTACCGATCAGGGCGGGATGGAAAAAGAAAACGTGCATGAAATCCTGCGCCTGGCCGAAAAAGCGGCAAAGGGAGGGGAAGTTGATGAGTTATCAGGTAAGGTTGAGCAGATTAACCTGCTCGATGACTACGCTGATCACATTAAGAACGTCATCAGAGATGGCGTATACCCTGAAGTCGATAATGATCAGCCTCTGGCTGGTTTTCATATAGTTCTCGATGCCGGTAACGGGGCCGGGGGCTTTTTTGCAGACAAAATTTTAGAACCATTAGGCTGCGATACCAGGGGCAGTCAGTTCCTGGAACCTGATGGCCATTTCCCCAATCACCCCCCCAACCCAGAGAATAAAGAAGCTATGGCATCTATTAAGGAGGCTGCTGTCAAAAATGAGGCTGATCTGGGCATTATTTTTGATACAGATGTAGATAGAGCAGCAGTAGTTGACGCAAGCGGGCGGGCCATTAACCGTAATCGACTGATAGCTTTAGCGGCAGTGGTCGTTCTGGAAGAGGAACCCGGCGCCACTATCGTA
The DNA here is from genome assembly GCA_051745085.1 of Bacillota bacterium. Lineage (GTDB taxonomy): Bacteria > Bacillota > Halanaerobiia > Halanaerobiales > Halarsenatibacteraceae > Halonatronomonas. Next base: position 8,727 of record JBNJDR010000016.1, read on the forward strand.
ACCGATTCGGTGACTTCGGTCGGGCTTTCCCGTTTTATTGAAGAAAAACTGGGAGGCAGCCACCATAGGTTCAAGCGAGGTTATAAAAATGTGATCAACGAAGCCAGGCGGCTGGTCGATGCTGGAATCAATGCTCCTCTGGCCATAGAAACCTCGGGACATGCGGCCTTTCGCGAAAACTATTTTTTAGATGATGGCGCCTATCTTATTGCTAAGATCTTAATCAAAATGGCTAACATGGCAGTTACAGATCAGGGCGGTATCGGGGATTTGATAGCTGATCTGCAGGAAGTAGAAATAAAGAGAGAATATAGGATGAAAATCGAGCTGGATGAGTATAAAGAATACGGTGACAGGGTGATAACAGAACTAAAAAAACAAGTAGAAGCCTGGCCGGGCTGGGAGATCGCTCCCAATAATTATCAGGGCGTAAGGGTTAATTGTGGAGGAGTAGATTGGTTTCTCTTGCGGATGTCATTGCATGATCCGGTACTGGTCTTGAATATCGAATGCAACACAGAAGAAGTTTTACAAGAGATTATAGCTAAGTTAACAGGGTTCCTGGAGCAATTTGACCATGTTCAAACAGAACCTTTACCTTAATATATTTTGCAATATATACTCAGGAGTGATTTAATGAATGCAGAGAAAAAATATCAAAAATTACAAAGAATACTAGGCGAGTATGAAGATCCGGTTATCGCCTTTTCCGGGGGGGTAGACAGCACTTTTTTAACGGCAGCTGCCCGGGATGCTGGTCTGAACTTTACTGCAGTTACAGTTAAGACACCTTTTGTACCGAATCAGGAGCTCATACAGACTCAGGAGTTGGCCCAGAAGTTAGAAATTGTTCATCATATAATTACCATGGATTTATCTGCATTGGGTGAAGCTCTGGCCAACACTCCAGAGCGCTGTTATTACTGTAAAAATAAAATTTTTGCTAAAATCAAAGAATATGCAGGTAATAGAGTGGTTATTGAGGGATCCAATCAGGATGATACCAGAGACTACCGACCCGGCCGGAAAGCGCTAGCTGAACTGGGGGTTAAAAGCCCTCTCCTGGAAGCAGGCTTGACCAAAGAAGAAATCAGGCAGTTATCCCGGGAAATGGAGCTTTCCACCTGGGATAAGCCGTCTTTATCCTGCCTGGCGACCAGAGTATCCTATAATAGTGAAATTACTCTAGAGAAGTTAAGTAAAATCGAGAAAGCCGAAAACATTCTGGCGGGACTTGGTTTAAAGCAGTATCGGGTGCGAGATCACAATAACCTTGCCCGGATAGAGGTTCTGCCCGAACAAAGGGAAAAACTATTTACGCCTGAGCTTTTGGACCAATTAGATAATAAGTTCAAGCAGATTGGCTTCGATTTTGTTACCCTGGATCTGGCTGGATATAAATCAGGCAGCATGAATAATATGTTAGAGGAGGATACAGAGTGAATAAAAAAGATCTCAGAATCCTTCTGGAAAATCTTAAGAACGATGAAATAGAAGTGGATGAGGCCCTGCAGCAGCTCAAAGACCTACCCTTTAAGGATCTGGGGTATGCTCGAGTCGATAATCATCGCAGTTTAAGGAACGGATTTCCAGAAGTCATATATTGTGAAGGTAAATCTTTAGGAGAAATCAAAGGAATCGTCGGGGCCATGCTGGAGAAAAACCAGAATATCCTGGCTACCCGGGCGAGCAAAGAGGTATATCAAGCCATTAAAGAGATCGCCCCGACGGCTGAGTATCATGAAAGGCCGAGGATAGTTTTCATTAAGCGGCAGGAGGTAAGCAAAACCAGGAGCAAGATACTGGTTGTAAGTGGGGGTACCTCGGACATGCCCGTGGCAGAAGAAGCTGCGATCACAGCAGAAGTTTTAGGTAATACCGTAGAAAGATTGTACGATGTAGGGGTAGCCGGCATCCACCGCTTACTCTTGAACATGGATAAATTTGCTGGAGCTAACGTTATTATTACCGTGGCGGGAATGGAGGGCGCTCTGGCCAGTGTTGTGGGCGGCTTAGTGGATAAGCCAGTCATAGCTGTGCCAACCAGCGTAGGGTACGGAGCCAATTTTGCTGGTGTTTCTGCTCTTTTAACTATGCTTAACAGCTGTGCCAGTGGTATCGGGGTAGTTAATATCGATAATGGCTTTGGAGCTGCCTACCTGGCCAGCACGATAAACTTACAGATTGAAGCGGCTTATGAAGGGAGCAGGGTAGATGAATAATATTCTATATTTCGATATCAATTCAGGTATTAGCGGAGATATGACCATTGCAGCTCTTTTAGATTTAGGCCTGGATCAGGATAGATTTAGGGCTGAACTAGCTAAGTTGGATCTTGGGGGATATGATTTAGAGGTAAAGAAGCTGCAGAAAAACGGGATCACCGGGACTGATTTTAAAGTTATTCTTGCTCACGAGCATGAGCACCATCATGGAGGTAAGAAGCATACTCATTCCGGGTCTAAAAGCCGCAATTTCCGGGATATAAAAGACCTAATCGAGGCCAGTTCGCTGTCGGAAGAAGTTAAAAGTTTAAGCGAAGCCATTTTTCAAAAGGTGGCTGAGGCAGAAGCCAAAGTACATGCTAAAGAAGTAGAGGAAGTCCACTTTCACGAAGTAGGAGCGGTAGATTCTATCGTGGATATAGTAGGAACTGCTATTTTGATAAATATGCTGGAGGTGGACCACATTTACGCATCTCCGGTGCCGCTGGGGACGGGGTTCGTTGATTCTCAGCATGGTCAGATTCCTGTGCCCGCTCCAGCTACTATAGAAATATTAAAGGATACTCCGATTTACTCCACCGGGATACGGAGTGAATTGGTTACCCCGACGGGTGCAGCTATCATTACAACTCTGGCCGAAGATTTTATCGATCTACCTGAAGTTAAAATTGAAAAAATAGGCTACGGGGCTGGCAAGAAAGACCTGGAGGTCACCAATATGCTCCGGGTATATCAGGCTAAAAAAAAAGTGAAGAGAAGCTATTAATTTTAGCGACTAACATCGATGACATGAATCCAGAAATATACTCCTATCTCATCGACAAGTTACTTGATACTGGAGCTCTGGACGTTTATTTAACTAATATTATGATGAAAAAGAATAGACCAGCTGTGAAGCTGAGTGTGCTCTGTAGTGAGAAAAAACAAAGGAAACTAAGCGAAATAATTTTTCGAGAAACGACCACTTTAGGGATCCGCAGAAGATACGTTGAACGGCACGTTCTGGAAAGAAAGCATCTTGATTTTACCAGTAGTTTGGGTCAGGTTACTCTTAAAGCCGGTATCTTTGCCGGGGAAATAATCAAGCTGGCGCCTGAGTACGAAGAGTGCAGAGAGATTGCTTCGAGAGAAGGTTTACCTCTGCAGGAAGTTTATAGGCGAATTATGCAGGAAGCTGAAGAATTAAAAATGATTTAACATTTTAAATTGGACGGATATACAAGCAGGTGAAATTATGTTAGAGCAGAAAGAATCTTATGAATTACGCTACACTTACGAAAAAGATAGAAAAAAAGATGCTTACGTTATTGAGATCGATTTGGATGATTATTCTCAGCTCTTTAATGGTTGGGATGCTTCTCCTTTAGAAAAAAAAGAACTTAACCCTGATCTTCTTGACTATCTGGAAGGAGCGGCTTATGAAATTCCTTTAAAAGAAGATGTAGAGCTCTGGTTTTATTTACCTGAAGAAATAAAAAACGAACAAAAGGAAGCTAAAAGTAAAGCTGGAGTTAAAAACAATTTCCGCACTCTACTCCACTTTATCAATAAAACTCTGAACAAGACTTATCGGAAGATATTTACCTATATCGTTATGGGCTTACTCTTTATGGTTTCAGCGTATATAGTTCCGGAATTTACTGACTTAGGTCTGGTTTTTTCCTTGCTGATTGAAGGCTTATTTATTGGCGGCTGGGTATTTCTTTGGGAGGCCTTTTCCCTCTTTTTCTTCTCCGGCCATGAAATCAGACAGCGGAGGAAAGGTATACTCAGGTTTTTAAAGACTGAGATCGAAATTAAATACTACGAAGCGTAAAAAGAGGCGTAAATTTACGGAGGTGACCAATGGATACCATTACAGCTGTACCCGGTATAAAGGTTGGGCATGCTCAAGACGAGAGAGATTTAACCGGATGTACGGTGATTCTCACCGGTCCAGAGGGGGCCACTGCTGGAGTCGACGTTCGCGGTGGTGCTCCAGGAAGCAGAGAGATAGCTCTGCTCTCTCCCGAAAAGCAGGTAGAAAAGGTACATGGGATTTTACTTGCCGGAGGCAGCGCTTATGGTCTGGCGGCGGCAGATGGGGTGATGCAGTATTTGCGAGAACGGGAGATAGGTTTTGTGACCGGAGTGATACCGGTCCCGATAGTTCCTGCTGCAGTTTTATTTGATCTGGCTCTGGGTAAGCCTGGTTGGCCTGACGCTGCTATGGGATATGAAGCCTGTGCAGATGCAAACTCGGGTAAAACAAAACAGGGTAACGTCGGTGCCGGTTTTGGGGCAAGTGTTGGCAAGGTCATGGGCATGCAGTACGCTATGAAAGGTGGTTTAGGTAGTTCCGCCGTTGAGTTAAGTAATGGTGTAACGATTGGAGCAATTGCCGTCGTTAACTGTGGGGGAGATGTTAAAGATCCGGGAACAAACCAGCTGATTGCTGGTGCTTATAACCAGAAGAAATCTAGATTTTTTGATACGATGCAGGTTATGCAAAATCGTTTAGTCAAACAGGATTTCAGCGGACAAAATACCACTTTAGCGGTGGTGGCGACTAACGCTGCCCTCAGTAAAAGTGAAGCGAAAAAAGTGGCTGAGATGGCTCAGAATGGCCTGGCCAAGACGCTCTGGCCGGCCCATACCATGTTCGACGGTGATACAGTTTTTGCTTTATCTACGGGAACAATCGAGACTGACATATCTCTAGTCGGAGCCCAGGCTGCCGAAATGGTAGCTCAGGCAATTCTACAGGGCGTTAAGACGGCTGATTCTGTTGAAGATCTACTATCTTATAATGATTTAGATAAATCTTAAAAGGGGTTGAAAATAATGCCGGAATATTTGATGGTGTTGAATAAAGATGAAGATACGGTTCAAGTGGTCGATGTGGCAAAAAGAGAAACGAAAAAAGTTATTGCAGTAGATAGGAATCCCCACGAAGTTGTGGTAACTCCCGACGGAAAAAAAACCTATGTGACCTGTTCATTAGGTAATAAATTGAATATAATTGATAATGAAACTTTATCTGTCAGTAAGAGTATCGAACACAAAGATTTTAATTTCCCCCATGGACTGGCCTTGACTCCAGATGGAGGAAAATTGTATCTTGCTTCGACCTACAGTGAGAAGCTTTATATCATCGATACTACTGAAGATAAGATCGAAAAAGTTATTTCTACCTATCAGGATAAATCACATATGGTTACGATTGCTCCCGATGGAGGGAGAGCTTTTATTGCCAATATAGGCAGCGATAACGTTACCGTAGTTGACGTAGAAAATGAGAGGATTATCAATCACATTCCGGTTGGAGGTGGTCCCGAAGGATTAGCCGTTAACCCCGATGGGAGCCAACTTTATATCGCAAATCAGGAGGATAACACGCTCTACGTCATGGCTTTAGAAAATTATGAAATAGTGGAAAAAAGAAGATTAGGAAACACACCGATTAGGATAGTCTTCTCTCCCTCCGGCCGTTACGCTCTTATTCCCAACAGAGAATCAAATGACCTTTCCATAATCGAAACTAAATATGATAAGCAAGGGGAGATAAAACCCTGGGAAATCAAGAGAATACCGGTGGGGACCTGGCCAGGAGGTACTGTTTTTAATCAAGATGGCTCATTGGCCTTTGTAGCTAATAATAAAACTAACGATATTTCAATCGTTGATATGGAGACCTTAACAGTCCAACCAATAAGGATAGCGGCAGGTATACATCCGGACGGTATAGCTTACTGGAAACAGTAAATAAATACTCCCAAAAATTTCAGGATTTTTTTGGATATTCGGCAGGGATTAAACCAAATAAATAGAATATATAATTATAGAGTTAGTCGTAATAACAGAGCATTTATGTATAATCATTATAAACGGGGGTAATCTTATGAACAGAAAATTGGAGATAACGAAGGAGGAGGCTTCTACACCTGGTCAGGTTATTTTAGAACTATTAGCGGAGAATAATATGACCCAGATGGAGTTGGCCCAAAGCCTGGATATTTCTGTAGAAGAAGTGATCGATTTACTAGCGGGGCGCAGAGCAATTGAAGAAGAAATAGCGTTGAAATTAGCCGATTTATTCGGCCAACCTGCTAATTACTGGTTGAAACTTGAGAAAGAACAAGACTAATTCTATTGAGATGCAAACTTTTAACCCCGGTTTCTTTTATGGAAATCGGGTTTTTTTATTATCAAAAATAACGATGAGGTAACGGGCTTAATTGAAAGCCACTTCTGTTAATCTCGTATTTCCCAGAGAAGGATTTTTTGTTTGCGTAGAGAAATAAGAGATAGTGAGGTGGAAAGAAAATGTCAGATGGAGATTCAGCAGAGGAATATCTTATTGAAGATTTAAAACCAGGAATGAAATTAGGGGAGGATATTGAGAATAGCTACGGGGGAGTTTTAATTTTTGCCGGTACTATTTTAACTTTTAAGTTGATCGATAAATTAACCGAACTTGCTTATGAAAAAGTTAAAGTTAAAATTGAGCCAGAAGGTAATTTAGACCAAAACATCAGCAGAATAACTCAGGCGGAAGTAGATTATCGCAAAAGTATAGAAGATAGTAAAAGTTTATTTGATAAGGTAAAACGCAATGATAAAATTGAATACCGGGAAATACGAAGTTTAACTGAAGATGCGCTGAATTTAGGAGAAAACTTAAATTTAGTTGATTTGTTAAATATGGTTAGAGATGCAGATGAATATACTTATTCTCACCTGATGAATCTAGCCATTCTCGGAAGCATGTTTGCTGATTGGCTTAAATTAAGTGGGGAAAGCAAATTGCATTTAAGTCAGGCCGGGCTACTTCACGATATTGGCAAGGCAAAGATACCTGATGATATTTTGAATAAGCCGGGTGAATTAACACCATCTGAATACGAGGTCATGCAGGACCATTCTGCCTTTGGTTATAAAATGATTGAAGATGCGGGTTTTGCGGCTGAAGAAACCGCTCTGGCTGTCCTCACTCATCACGAAAGGTGGGATGGAAGCGGATATCCCTTTGGTTTAAAAGGGGAGAAAATTCCGCTTTACGGCAGGATATTAGCCATTATTGACACTTTTGATGCTATAACTGCCAATAGAATATATAAACCCGGGGAGTCCCCTTTTCATGCTATCAAGGTATTTACCCAGGAAGAATCTCTTAGTTATGATTACGAATTAAAAAAAGTTTTTTTAGATAAAATCCCGGATTATTTCGTTAAAGAAAACGTATTATTAAATGACGGCAGAAGTGCTGAAATTATTTTCATTAATCCTCGCCATCCTGATAGACCTATTGTAGTGGCAGGAGGAGAATATTTAGATCTATATAATCGAGATGACCTTGATATAATTGAATTGTTGAAGGAGTAAATTCTTACGTAAGGGGGAGTTGGGATGAAGCAAAAACGGTGGTTAGGTATTTTTCTGGTTTTAGTGGGAGTCTTTATTATTTTAAATAATATTGGTTTGATCGAGATGGGTTTAGGTGAGTTACTTGCTACTTACTGGCCGCTACTTCTAATCTTTGCCGGGGGATATAATCTTGTAACAAATCCAGCCGGTCGCTGGGGTGGGGTAATAGTTCTGTTGATTGGAGCCTTTTTTTTGATCAATAATCTGGACTATATTGAAGCTTCAGAGTATATATCTTTTTGGCCTGTAGTACTAATATTGATAGGGATTAGTTTATTACTCCGGAGCAGGGATAAAGCTAATGCGGTGAACAAGGATAGTTTAAATATAATTAGTTTATTTGCTGGCACTAATAACAAGGTGATTTCTAAGAATTTCAAAGGTGGCAGCAGTATTTCTCTTTTTGGAGGAGCAGATATTGATTTTAAAGAAGCGAAACTTTCTGGGGGCGAAGCCCAACTTGACGTATTTGTTTTGTTTGGCGGAGCAGATATATATGTTCCCGCGGACTGGCAGGTAGTGATAAAAGGTCTCCCTATTTTTGGTGGTTGGGACAATAAAACTAAACACAATAGGGAAGCAGTAAATCAAGATCAGATTTTAACTATTAGCTGTCTGACTATTTTTGGTGGTATTGACGTTAAAAATTAGGTTAAAACAACGCGTTACCGGGGAAGTGATAAGATGGCATTAAAAGAAGTACTGATGTTAGGTAATCCCGAACTGCGCCAGGAGTCTAGTCCGGTTAGCCAATTTGGTCAGGATTTAGCGCGGATTATTAAAGACCTAAAGGATACTCTCCTAAGTTTGCAGGAGGAGAAAGAAATTGGCCGAGCTCTGGCGGCCCCTCAGATTGGGTATAAACAAAAAGTTGTTTATGCTAATCTGCCGGAAGAAGAGATAATTATGGTTAATCCAGATATTGTCTGGTATAGCGAGGAAGAGTTCGAAGTTTGGGATAGCTGTTTTAGTTTTGACGTAGCTTTTTTTGTTAAAGTTAAACGGGCCAGAGAGATCATAGTTCACTATCAAAACACAGCTGGGATTGACATAGAGAGGACTTTTAGCGGAGGCTTATCTGAACTATTTCAACATGAGATAGATCATCTCCAGGGCAGGCTGGCCACTGATCTTTTAGTCGATAACGAAAGTATTATGATGCGCTCAGAATGGGAGGGAAGACAGCAATAAATTCACAGCAATACTCCCTGGTCTGCCTGGATATTAAGGATGGAATCCGGCTGCCAGGGAGTTCTTAATTTATTATTTATCTTCACTAAGTGCGAACCCCCGCATGAACTGTTCCTGTAGGAGGAAGAAAATTATTAGGGGCGGCACAAGGGCAATAAGCGCTCCAGCCATGGCGATACCCCAATCTATCATCTGTTCTGGACCTGTGGTCGTTAACTGACGCATAGATACCTGGACTACCTGATACCTTTTATCAGAGATGATTAGTAATGGCCAGAGGTATTGGTTCCACATGTAAACGAATTGAATTACACAGAAGGCTCCGATCGTATTTAGGGACATGGGGGTTAGGATTTGCACTAAAAATCTAATCGGTCCAGCCCCATCTATTTTAGCAGCTTCAGCAATCGAGGTAGGAATGCTCATGAAATGCTGCCGGAACAAAAAAGTTCCCGTAGCGGAAGCAAAGAACGGTAACGTTAGGGCCCAGTAGCTGTTGGCCCAGCCTAAATCACTGACCAACTCGAATAGCGGGATGATAACAACTGGTATCGGGATTAAAAGGGTTAATAGGATGAGAAAAAAGATAGCTGGCTTCATGGGGAAATCAAAGTATACTAGAGCTAAAGCAGCCATAAGCGATATGATTATTTTACACACTGTTACTATTACAGCAATAATTAAACTGTTTAGCATACCCCGGCCGATATTGAATCTGGTCCAGGCCAAATAGAAGTTTCTAACAGTCGCACTTCCGAAGGTGAGTTTAGGAGGATAACTATATATTTCTCCTGGTGTCTGGGTGCTGGCGATAATCGCCCATAATACTGGCGCAGCAACTAGAAAAACCAAGAGGGCAATAAGAAAATGAATGAATATTTTGTTGAGCAGCTTTTTTCTTTTGTAGGGAGACGCATTAAATTGCGCCCAGGCTTCTTTAACCCGCATAGTGGACCCTCCTCCCCGCCACTTTAAATTGGATAATCATAACTATGGTTACGATTATGAATAGTATTATTGACTGGGAAGCAGCAAAGCCGGTTTTGCCGAAGCGGAAAGCATCCTGGTATAAGTTATAAATGAGGATATTGGTAGCATCTACGGGTCCTCCCTGGGTCATAACGTCGATCATTCCGAAAGTTCCGAAGAAAGAATAAATTAAATTCATCGTTAATAAAAAGAAAATTGTCGGAGACATGATTGGAATTACTATTTTCCAGTAACGTTGAAATACGTTGGCCCCGTCAATTTGGGCTGATTCTACCAATTCACCTGGGACGTTCTGCAGCCCGGCTAAAAAGAATACTACGTTATAGCCTAACTGTTTCCAGACGGCGGTGGCAACAACCATGAAATAGGCTAATTGGCGGCTGGAAACCCAGTCTGGGCTAATATTGAAGGTGACTCCTAAGACGTAATTGACTATACCAACGGTGGGGTTAAAAATAAACAGCCAGATGGTACCAGCAATTGCTGGAGATAAGGCGTAAGGCCAGATTAGAGCGGTTCGAAATATTCTTCCGCCGAACAATTTTTGGTTGGCCAGAGTACTCATGATAAAGGCCAGCGGCATGGTAATTGCCACTACGGTAAATGAAAAGCTAAAAGTTAAAAAGAAACTGTGCCGGTATTCTTCCGACTGCAGTAATTCTAAAAAATTTTCTATACCTACGTAAATGCTGCGTGTCCCCATGAATAAAGTTTTATGAAAGCTAATTTCAAATGTTTTAAACATCGGATAATATATGAATAAAAAGATTACGATAAAACTGGGGATAAGTAACAGGTAGGGTAGAAATTTATGCTTGAACTTATAACTCATGAAAGGTCAACTCCTATAAAAATTATTTACGAATTAAAAGACCCGGGGACATCTGCCCCGGGTCTAACCCACAACAGAGGATGACGTTATTCTGCTCCGATTACCCTATTATATTCAGCCATGGATCTTTCGGCTTTTTCATTTGCTCTTTGTAAAGCTTCTTCGATAGTTCTTTCTTCTTCAAATATATTCTGAATTGCATCTGTAATAATAGTTCTTACTTCGGGGAAATTACCGATTAAGGCTCCCTGAGTGGCAACTACCTGTTTGGTCTGCTGTAATTGGTCCATAGCGGTTGAATAATTAGGATTTTCTTCGAACCAATTTTCTGCTTCTAACAACTCAATCGAGTCATTGTGGACGGGGAAATAGCCGGTACCTTTATGCCAGGTTACCTGTTCTTCAGGAGAAGAGAGGAAGCGGATCAACTGACCGGCGGCTAAGATTTCTTCTGGTGGGTGATTGTCCAATACCCACAAAGATCCTCCCCCAATAACGGTTCCGTGTCTTTCATAGTCATCGTGAATCGGCATAAAACCTGTGCCGACTTCGAAGCCCTGCTCTTCGGCAGCGTTTAATTTTAAGGTAACTGCAGAAGTAGAGTCGATGGCCATGGCTGCCCTTTGAGCGGCAAAGATCTGGCGGGATTGGGACCAGTTCTCCACTCCGGGGTTAACATAGTAATCGTTATCGTACATGGTTTTCCACCATTCCATGATGTCAAAAGCTTCTTGACCTAAGGTTAAGGAGGTGGCTCTGCCTGAACGACCGTTATCATTGTTGACCAGGGTTGAACCCATGTTGGCCATCCATTGTTCAAAGAACCAGCCGTGCAGAGGCATGACGAAGCCGTGAGGAGCAGCCCCGCTTTCAATAATTTGATCGCTATATTCGATCATCTCTGAAAAAGTTCGCGGTGGTCTTTCTGGATCTAACCCCGCTTCCTCAAAAATATCTTTGTTATAATACAGGATAGGATTAGATGAGTTGTACGGCATTGAATAAAGTTTGTTATTAACCCGGTAATAGTCCGTTACCGGTTCTAAAAATGCATCCCAGTTAACATCATCTAAAGTATCTTCTAAAGGTATAAAAATCTCCATATCGATCAACTGTTGGGTAGATATTTCAAAGCTTTGAATTACGTGGGGAGCATTACCGGTTCGGATTGCGGCCTGGGTCGCATTCATAACATCCCGATAACTACCTTGATACTCAACTTCTACGTGAATATCATCATTCATCTCATTAAACCTATCTACTGTTTCGGCAATTAAATCTTCGGTTAAACCCGACATTGCGTGCCAGTATTTAATTTCTACCTGGGCCTGAGCGGTTATCCCTGAACCGATGACCAGTAAACCAACGAGTAAAGTTAAAATAATAAATTTGCGCACTCTTATAACCTCCCTATTTTTTATTAACTTAAATCGATTTATACTTCTTCAAACATTTAGAAAATACCTGCAAAAAAAATAATAAAAAAAATAAAATTATTATTCAAAAATTAATGATTTTGTAGTATAATATTAGAGGGATTTTCAGTTTGAATGGAGGTGAAAGCATGAGCCATATTTTTGATCCAGAAAAGAAGGATAAATTGATGTCGGATGAAAGAAGACAGGCTTTTCAGCCAGAGAATTTATTACAGCGGACAGGGTTGTCACCTGGGATGAATTTTATTGATGTTGGTTGCGGCAATGGCTTCTTTGCTATCCCTGCAGCTAAAATAGTTCAGGAAAAAGGTCAGATATTAGGTTTTGATAAGTCTCAGGAGATGTTAGAAGATCTTAACCGTAGAGCAAAAGAGGCAGGCTTAAGTAATATTAAATCTATTCTAGTTGACAAAGAAGGTCTGACTGAGGAAGTGAGAAAAGATCTTAGTAAATTCGGTGATATGATGCTTTTTGCTAACCTTCTTCATGAAGTCCCGGCTCCCTCCAATTTTATTTCTACTTACTTACCTCTGGTAAAAGATAAAGCTAAGCTTATAATTATTGAATGGCAAAAACGTCATATGGAACCAGGACCTGATTATCAGTATCGCCTGGGGGAGAAGGATTTACAAGAGATTCTAGCCGGATTAAATTACATTCCAATGAAGATGTGGCAGTTAAAAAATCACTTTGTGATAATTTTTGAAAAAAATATTAAAAAAATTAATTTTGGGACTTGACATTATATTCAATTCATGTATAATAAAGGAAAATATATAAAAGGAGGAGATTTCATGAGTAAGATTATAATTGGTGATGGGGGTCAGGTGAAATTTCCCGAGGAAATTTTACAAAGACTTCAGATTAGACCCGGTGATGAAGTATCCTTGGATTGTGTTGTTAAAGAAAAGGGTGATCAATATATCACCATCGCTAAGTATCTGGGTTGACTTAAGGACTTCTATTTTTAATAGGTTAAAGTTTTTGGTATAATAAAATTAGGAATTCAATTAATCAAAGCGTCGACAGTAGTCGACGCTTATTTTACTATTTATGAAATTAAATATAAGAAGGTATTGATATCATGAAAAAATTATTTATTTTGATAATAATTTTAATAACTATCACCAGCTTAAGTGGGGCTTATTTTGAGCTGCAGCGTCCTCCTATGGAAGCTGTGGTAGTATATATAATAGATATTAACTTTCAGGGGAGAAGGTACAGAGAGGTAGACGCCCCCAGATCCTATGCTAATATGAGGATTTTACCAGGCCACGGCCAGTTAATCCAGGAGGTTATTCAGGAGAGCGCTGGTGACAGTCGGCTCGAGTTTAGGTTGCTGGAAGTAGAACCGGCTGTAGCGGGTTTAAGGCGGGAGCAATTTGTTAATCATTTGGAGCATATTTTGTTTCAAGAAAAAGTAGAGAATAATAAACATGTCTTGCTCAACATTAGCCTTGCATTTTCCACAGCTTCAGAGAGAGAAGCAGAACTGTTTCAAGAACTCAAGAAGGCTGGGATTACAACAATTGCTGCTGCCGGCAATAGTGGTGATGAAAGATTATTGTATCCCGCTGCCTATGAAGATACTTTGGCGGTAACCAGTGGAAGCGAGAAAGGCCTGGCAGATTATGCCACTTATAATAATAAAGTTGATCTGGCGGCAAGTGGAGAAGTAATTAGATATTTACCGGGAAGCATAAGTTCCTTTTCTCTTTATCAGTACAGGCAGGCCGGCAGTTCATTTGCCGCGCCAAGAATTACCGGCCTTTTTGCGGGAATAATTTCTCGGACGATGGGAGAAGCTACAGTGAACAATTTACTAGAATTTTTAGATGAGGAAGCTCAGATTATAACGAAGAATATTAATTTAGTTCCTGCTAACAAGTTGTTATTCAGATTTAATAATTTATATTATTATCGGCAGATAGCAGCTAGAAGTTTGATAATATTATTATTTTTATTGATTTTTCCTTCCTGGCAAATATTAAAAAGGAAAAGAATTAGAACAGCTCTTGTCCAAGCGGATACGCCTCGAAGTTATTTTAATCTCTTGCGGCGGAACAATAACTGGGTAACGAGAGGAAAAATTCCTGCGGAGTATAAATTCTCCCGGAAATTTAGTTATGATCAATATCTTGACTATATAACTGCAGAGCTTCAGAGTGATACAAACGATCCAGAAAAATTGGCCAGAACTATTGATGATTACGTTGAAGTCTATAAACACGATCTACTTACAGATGGATATTCTACTTTGCTTGAGCGGTGTCGGCAGAAACAAGGTAAGTCTTATCAAGATTCTTGTATGAGATTTTGGTTAAAACTTTTGCAAGAAAATGTGCCTTTGCTAAGGCAGAAAAATTTTGCTCTGGCCAGGTTAAAAGAAGCCAATAGCAGCTGGTTGATTTATTATCTCCTCGTAAGTTTAGCTGAATATAAAAAACAGAATATTTTAGCAGAAGAAGAAATTAAGAAAGTTAATTCTTTTATTTATAGTTTAGGAGAAGAGAGCGAACTTGATTCACTTAAGCAGGAAGGTATACACAGCTGGCAGGAGGTTGAAGCAAAAAAATAACCCCAGGAAATCAGTCCCCGGGGATTATTTTTAAATTTTTTATAGTGTTTTAGAAGGAATAACCGAAACCAAGCTTGAATTTAGTATTATTAGAAGTAAGGCCGTTTATTGAAGCCCGAACGTCTATGTTTTCTGGAAGATCATAAATTATGCCAGCGTCATATAAAAGAGCGAGACTATCTGTAGGAGAAGCAAGACCAAATTCACCGACGGCGGTCATCTTTTGAGTTAGTTGAGTAGAAGCACTTAAACTGAGGTAAACAGATTTATCTACAATATACCCGGCGCTAACTCCGAAATTAGGATTTAATTCGTAGGTGAAACCAAGACGAGAAAAAGGGTCGCCTATCTCTCCAGCGATACCAACCGAATCAGTTAACCCGTAGTTTCCTCCTGCTGAAAAACCTGAGTCAACTTGAGGCACTACCAGGTTTATCAGAAAATGGCCTTGACCTTGATTTACTTCAGGACGCATCAAAGCCTGGGTAGAAACTGAAAAAACAAAAATAAGCATTAATGTCAGGCTCAAAATCATAACTTTTTTCATTACTTTTTATACCTCCCTTATAATTTAGAATTCAAATATATATTTCTAGATAAACTGAAGATTTCCTTGTTAGTGTTGTTATTTTTTATAAAATTAGGAGGAATCACAAAATGCGATTTGCAATTATTGTTGCTTTAGTCACCATTTTAATGATAGGATCAGCATACTTGATCGCTGATTTCATCTATCCTTTTCCTGCTGAGGTGGGAGAAGCATATATTAACAATTTAGTTGCCGAAAATTGGGCTGAAGTCCACCTGCAGCATCATTCAGATACTTCTCCTCCAAGTTTGGTTGATTTCGAGGATGAGTTCAACGATTTTTCTTCAGAATTTGGTTTGACAGGTATAGAGATAGTAGAAATAAACGCTGGAGAAGAATCGGTTTTTGAAGCAGAATATAAAGTGAAATTAGCATATTTAAGTGAGTATTTCCCTACTCAGGAAATAGAGTTAGATTTAAAGTTGTCTCGGGAGGGGATATTTGATTGGAAGGTACACTGGCAGGATCACCTGCCGCTGCCAGAATACGGCCTTGAAGCAGATTATAGTCGAATCCGCTTGATGCCAGAACGAGGTGAAATTACTGATAGAAATGGGATGACTCTGGCTGGAGGAGGCTCTGTGGTTAATATCGGGGTCCAGCCTGGCCGAATTGAAGACCCTGAACAGCTTCATCAGATTCTGGAAGAGGAACTGGGCTTATCTGAAGAATATGTTAGAGGAGAATATGAAGCTCCGGGGATCCAGGATCAATGGTTTGTCCCCTTAACCACTGTGTCCGAAAGGCAGTTTGCTGAACTTGATCCTATTCTGCGTCCGATACCAGGTATATTTTTTCGCCGGGAAGAAAGTAGAGTATATCAGGAAGGAAAGATTGCTGGCCATATAACTGGATATTTAGGTCAGGTTACAGCTGAAATGATCGAGTTTTATCCAGACCGAGATTACCAAGCTGGTGAGCTGGTAGGCCGAAGCGGTTTAGAATTGGGCCAGGAGGTCCTACTTCGGGGTCAACCTGGGTATCATTTTTATATAGAAATAGACGGACAAAGAGAGCTTTTTACCGAAAAAGAAGTGGCGCACGGGGAGGATGTTCAATTAACTGTTGATATTCCTTTACAAAAAATTGCGACAGAAATTCTGAAAGATGAGGAGGCAGCATTTGTTTTATTAGATGCCAATTCTGGTGAAATATTGGTTCTTGCTTCTAGTCCTGGTTATGACCCCAATGAATTTATCGGGGGGATCAGCAGTACTCGCTGGAACGAATTGAGCACCGACTCTACTCGGCCCATGTTTAACCGAGCTACACAAGGTCGGTATGCCCCTGGTTCAACCTTTAAAGCTTTGACCGCTGCTGCTGCATTAGATTTAGGAATTTTTACTCCAACCAGTCAGTTTAATGACTCTGGAGAATTGGTTGTGCAGGGGAATTCTGTCCGTAATTTCGAAGAGGAAGTATTTGGTGAACATATTTTTTCTGAAGGAATAGTGAAATCGATAAATACCACTATGGCAAAAGTGGGTTTGGAATTAGGAGCTGAGGAGTTAAGCAATTATTTTAGTAAGTTTCAGCTAGATCAAGAGCTTAATCTTGGGCTGCCTACTCAACCAGGCCAAATAGGTAACCCTGGGCGGAGTCAGGTTGCACTTGCCTGGACCTCTATAGGCCAGGATCAGGTATTATTAACACCTCTGTTAATGGCCGAGTTATTTTCTGTATTGGCCAATGGCGGATATGCCCCGGAACTTGATATCTTAACTAGAGATTTAACTTTACAGATAGACGAGGCAGCGCAAGTAGTTCAGGAAGAAACAGTATCTGATCTGGATGAAATGTTGAGAAGAGTGGTTACTGAAGGAACCGGTCAACAAGCGGAAGTTTCTGGACTTAATATCCATGGCAAAACCGGAACCGCTGAAGTGGGTAACCAGGAACCTCATGCCTGGTTTGCCGGTTATATTAGAGAATTTGATGAAAGAGATCTAGCTTTTGCGATGTTGGTAGAAGAAGGTGGCGTAGGAGGCAGAGTGGCCGCCCCTCTGGTTAATCAATTTTTCTCGAGAGTATTAGAAGAGGAAGTGTTATCTGACCTGGAAACCATAGAATAAAGAAAGGGAGAGTGAAAGTAATGGCAAAAATAATTGTACCTTTAGCTCGTGGTTTTGAAGAAATTGAAGCTATCACTATTATCGATATACTAAGAAGAGCTGGTGTGCATGTAGTGGTGGCAGGTTTAAATGAAACGACAGTCAAAGGAGATCATGGTTTGACTATCGATGCTGACCAAAGGTTAAAGAATATTAACTGGCGGGTTTTTGATGGGATTATTTTGCCAGGAGGAATGCCGGGCGCAGAAAATTTACGGCGAGATAAGACTATTCTTTCTTTGGTCCAAGAATTTGCAGCTCAGGATAAGTTAGTAGGGGCGATTTGTGCAGCTCCTATAGTATTGAAGGGGGCAGGGGTATTGGAGGGTAAGAGTTTAACTTCATATCCTGATTTTGTCCAGGAATTTGTTAGTTATAATTATCTTGAAGATACAGTGGTTCAGGACGGTAATATAATTACTTCTCGGGGGCCAGCAACTGCTATGGAATTTGCTCTGACCGCAGTTGAATTTTTACTGGGCGGTGAAAAAAGAGATAAACTGGCTAAAGAAGTACTTTTTGAATAATATATATACAAGAAATCCCCTCAAAAAAAGTGGAGGGGGTTTCTTGCTTAATAAATTAAATTTGGTAGAGCATATCGTAGTATTCACTTAACATTCTTTTAGCGGAAAACCTATCGTGGGTCATTTTGATACTGTACTGCATCATCATCAACCATTTTTTTTGATCGTCATAATAAGTGGGTACCACTTCGTTCAGGAGGACATGGTACATAGCAAAGAGGTCGTGATCATCCTGTCCTTCTCCCTCATAAGCGTCTCCAAACTGCCACCCATTAATTCCGTGCTGGCAGCATTCGGCCCACCAGCCATCCAGGGTGCTAAAATTTAGGACTCCGTTCATGGCTGCTTTCATCCCGGAAGTACCACTTGCTTCAAGCGGCCGTCGAGGATTATTCAACCAAACATCCGCTCCCCGGGTCATCAATCTGCCGATCTTCATATTATAATCTTCTAAATAGGTGACACTCTGTGGATATTTTCTTGATATTTCAACAATATGCTCGATTATGTCTTTGCCTACATTATCCTCTGGGTGAGCTTTACCAGAGAAAACTAGCTGGATTTTTTGTTCTTCCAGTAAAGGTTTTATCCTATCTATATCCCAAAATATCATATCCGGGCGTTTGTAACTAGCTGCTCGGCGAGCGAACCCGATCAAAAGTCTGTCTTCTCGGAAAGTTTGACCATTTTCAGCTTTTATGAATTCAATTAAATTATTTTTATTTTCGCGATGGAGTTTAGCGATCTTCTCTTTCTTAAAGAGACTGTCAAACATTCTTTCGTCAACCCAGGAAGGTAGATGAACGCCATTTGTGATTGAGATTATTGGGGCTTTGTCTGCTACATCCTTCCACATATCTCGAGCAGTTATGCCGTGAAGGCGGGCGACCCCGTTAGCCCTGGAGGCTAATCTTAAACCAGCCACAGTCATATTAAAAGGGTTTCCCCCGATCTCTTCCATTTCTTCGCGGCTTAAATCATTAAATGCTCCCATTTTTTCTAAATTCTCTATCGGGTGGGCTTCGTTTCCTTCCTCTACAGGTGTATGAGTGGTGAAGACGATATCAGAACGCAATTTATTCCAGGCTTGATGAAAAGTATAACCTTTTTCCATCTCTTCTTTAATTAATTCAGTACCAGCTAAGGCGGCATGCCCTTCGTTGAAGTGATATATGTCAACATCGATTCCCAGTTTCCGTAGAGCGCGGACTCCGCCGATTCCCAGAACAATTTCTTGAGCTATTCTTTCTTCAGAAGAACCCATATATAAGCGTTCAGTGATCCATTTATACTTACCGTTTTTTTCAAGATTGGCATCAAGCAGGTAGATCGGATTATTACCAAACTTGTCTGTTTTCCAAACTTTGCAGGTTATCAGTTCGTTTTCAACAAAGACATTAACTTCCACACCAGTATCACTTACATGTTCGTAATTTTGGCCTTCGGGAGGAAAATTATCATAAGGTCTCCCATAATCGTCAATTAGTTGTTTAGTGTATCCTTTATGCCACATGATGCCGATGCCGGTTACAGGAGCTGCTATATCTTTAGCTGCTTTCATGGTGTCTCCAGCTAAGACACCCAGACCTCCCGAGTAAATTCGAAAATTTTCATCCAGACCGTATTCCATACAAAAATATGCTACTTTTGCCTTCTTTATTTGCTTGCTTTCAGGGTTATTACTCATTAATAATCCTCCTTGATTTTTATGTATAATTATTATATGTTGAATTTTTATTAGGGTAGAATTCATTATATAACAATTTACTATAATAGTAAAACTTAAGTTTTTTGCAGAT
Source organism: Bacillota bacterium (assembly GCA_051745085.1). Taxonomy (GTDB): domain Bacteria; phylum Bacillota; class Halanaerobiia; order Halanaerobiales; family Halarsenatibacteraceae; genus Halonatronomonas. Next base: position 28,411 of record JBNJDR010000016.1, read on the forward strand.
TTTGCAGATATTATGATATAATAAAGATAATTATTATTACATATTTTTTTTAGGCTTATAAGGAGGAGTTTGTTTGAATACTGAATTGAGGAGTACAGTAGCGATTGAAGAAAATTATGGAGTCAGGATCGAAGATACTGGTACATACTTTAATTTTTGGATTACAGAGGCGGATGAAGTTGTAGTTAACCTGGCAAAAAGCGACGATAGTTCGGCTTATGCTCAAATAGAATTAGAGGAGACAAAGCCTAATCACTGGCGAAAAAAATTATCTGATCAACTGCACGGCCATTATTATTGGTTGGAGATAGAAAGAGATGCTAAAATAGAGACAACTGTAGACCCCTGGGTCAGAGCTGTAGGCACCAACAGCCAAAGAGGTATCATAGTTGACCTAAAAAAAACAGATCCTCCTGGCTGGCATGATGATACTCGACCTACTCAGGCTTCAGCCATAGATGCAGTAATTTATGAACTTCACGTTCGGGACTTTAGCATAGATGAGCAGTCTGGGATCAAAAATAAAGGACAGTATCTTGCTTTTACCGAAAGAGGTACTGAAAACAAAAAAGGTTATAGAACCGGGATTGATCATTTAAAAGAACTTGGGATTACTCATGTACAGCTGCTCCCAATTTTTGATTTCGCCACAGTTGATGATACAGATCCTGGCGAGTATAATTGGGGTTATGATCCTTTATATTACAATGTTCCTGAGGGTTCTTATGCCAGCAATCCTTCGGATTTAAGCCGGATTAAAGAATTGAAACAGTTGATCCAGTCCCTGCACAATGAAGGTATCGGAGTGATCATGGATGTGGTTTATAACCACACCTATTACTTTGAAGAGGCTGCTTTTAATAAGATAGCACCCGGTTATTTTTATCGCTGGCATAAAGAAGAAGTTGCTGCCAATGGTTCAGGTGTGGGTAATGAAATAGCTACCGAAAAAGAGCAGGTGAGAAAATTTATTGTTGATTCTGTAAAATACTGGGCTTCTGAGTATCATCTGGATGGATTTAGATTCGATCTGATGGGTTTGATTGACCGGAATACTATGATAGAAATCAAGCAGGAAATCGAAAAAATAGACAGCAGTATCATGGTCTATGGTGAGCCCTGGTACGCTTTACCTCCGCAGCTTGATGAGAGTGAACTTATGATTAAAGGAGCTCAGCAGCACAAGGAGATTGCTGTTTTCAATGATGATTATCGTAATGCCATCAAGGGAGAAAACGACTTTAGTTCCCAGGGTTTTATCGGGGGACATAATAGTTTAGAGCATGAGATTAAGAAAGGTATAGTTGGTCAGACTAATTTTAGTAAGATTATAAATGGTTTCGCTTTTAGCCCGGTAGAAACGATTAATTATGTAAGCTGTCATGATAACTTATCCCTCTGGGATAAAATTCAATCTGCATTTCCTGGCGTCAGTAAAAGAATAAAAATCAGGCTGGATAGGATGGCCCAGGCTATAATATTAACCTCGCAGGGGATACCTTTTATCTATGGCGGAGAAGAATTTCTGCGGACTAAATATGGTAATGATAATTCTTATAATGCTGGGGATAGAATTAATAGGTTTAAATGGGAGAGGAAGTCTGAACATTACAATACGGTTAAATATTATCAGGGTTTGATCCAGCTGCGAAAAAACCATCCGGCTTTCCGTCTGAGAAGTCAGCAAGAAATCAAAAGACATTTATCTTTTTTAGCTTCTCCGGCGGGAACAATAGCATTTAAATTAGGACCTCATGCTCGGGAAGATAGCTGGAGTGAGATCGTAGTAATATATAATAGCTGGTGGGATTGGGCTAAAATAAATTTGCCGAAGACAGTCAACTGGAATATCGTTGTGGATGATGTTCAAGCTGGAATTGAACCTTTTAATTGTTTTTATGCCGGGGAAGTTGATGTTCCACCCCACAGTGTCATGGTTTTATATACCAATGATTAAATGAGAATAATGTTTAAATTAAAGAACCTCTCCAACTGGAATAATCCAGAAGGAGAGGTTCTTTTGAGTTTGTTATTAAAGTTTTATATAGTTGAATTTTTATCAACGATGAGAGGAAAGGAAGGATCGCCTTTTAGTTTTTTGCCGGGGGTGATCTTAACATTTTTATCCAGGATGACATTTTCTAATTCGGCTCCTTCTCCGATCACACTCTTTTGCATTATTATTGAGTTTTTGATGCTAGCATTTTTATTTATCTTTACTCCCCGGAAGAGTACGGATTTTTCTACTTCGCCGTCGATAAAGCAGCCATTAGCTGCTATTATATTATGAATTTTTGCCTGGGAAGTATATTTAGTAGCCGCTTCGTCTTTAGGTTTAGTAAAGATTGGGCCGCCGTGGTTAAAGAAGTCGTTAAAAATTTCTGGCTGTAGTAATTCCATATTGCGGCGGTAGTATTCACTTAAGGAACTGATGATTGCGATATAGTTGTGGACCTCATAACCGCGCACATCGTATTGGCTGAGACGAGTAGAAATCCCGTTTTTCTCAAAATCCCACTGGCCCTTGGAAACACATGCATCTATAATATCTATTAAGATATCTTTTTTCATGATGTACCTTTTCAAAGAAATCTTTGTTTCCTTGCGGGTATCAGGATTAATCTTCATATCTATGACCCGATTATCATCCAGGGTTAAGGTAGTATACTGAGAGTCTTTATATAAAGTCTCTATATCTTTATATATTACAGTGATGTCCGCTCCTGAATTGATATGCTGTTCTACCACGGGCCGATAATCTATATTAGCCATGATAAAAGGATAAGATACAATTACATATTCCTGCGAGGATCTATGAAGATAGTCGAGATGGCTTTCAAAATTTTCTATATCTCCTTTATAGATGTGACCTGTTTTATTGATGTGGCTGGGTGGTAAAAGAAAGAGACCATCTTTTTTTGTATCCAGCCCCCAGGCTTTACCTGGACCAATATGATCTAGCAAGGATCTAAATCTATTTTCCAAAAGAATGCCGACATTTCTTACGCCTGAATTAACCAGGTTGGATAAAGGGAAATCTATTAAGCGATAGCGGCTAGCAATCGGCACAGAGGCCAGGGAACGATGCCCGGTTAATTCTTTTAAAGATATACCCTGGGGATTGTTGTTGATTATCGCCATTACGTTATTCATAATATTACCTCCTCGTTTATAGTTAATTGCCGACTACAGTGCCATGTTCTACTACCTGGCCATTAGCGATGATTTCACCTTCGCCGATGACTGTTACTTTATATTCTGGGGTTTTTCCTACTCCGATTCTAGCGCTATCTTTTATTACTGAATCCTGGCCGATAATTGTTTTGTTAATATAAGCACCATCTTCAATTTTGACATTAGGCATAATCACCGAATCTTTAATAATCGCATTCCGGCCAATTTCTACCCCGTAAAATATAACTGAGTTTTGGACTTCTCCTTGAATCTTAGTGCCTTTATTGATCATTGAATTAGATATTTTGGCACTAGAACTGATATATTGAGGTGGTCGATTAGGGTTGACGCTGTAGATTACCCAGTTGCGATCAAAAAGATTTAAGCCCATATTTTCGGTTTTTAAAAGATCCATATGAGCCTGCCAATAACTGTTGATAGTCCCGACATCTTTCCAATAGCCGGAGAAAGTATAAGCATTAAGCCGCAGTTTATCCCGCAGCATGGCTGGGATGATGTTTTTGCCAAAATCACCTGATGTGTCTGGATTCTCGGCGTCAGCAATTAAATATTCTTTGAGCAGCGGCCAGTTAAAAATATAAATACCCATAGAAGCTAGATTGCTGCGAGCCTCAGCTGGCTTCTCTTGAAAATCTATAATTCTCTGGTTTTCGTTGGTAATCATGACCCCAAACCGGTGAGTTTCTTCCCAGGGCACTTCCATTACGGCAATACTGGCCTCGGCATTGGTTTCTTTGTGTTCCTTGAGCATTACCGAATAATCCATTTTATAAATGTGGTCGCCAGAAAGGACCAGGACGTAATCAGGATCATACATATCAATAAATTTGATGTTTTCATAAATTGCATGCGAAGTACCCATGTACCAGCTTCCCCCCCCTTCACGGATGTAGGGAGGTAGAACCGTTACCCCTCCGTCTCGGCGGTCTAAATCCCAGGAACTTCCGTTACCGATATACGAGTTTAAAACAAGGGGTTCATATTGGGTTAGTACTCCTACTGTGTCAATACCAGAATTGGAGCAGTTACTTAAGGGGAAATCAATTAGTCTGTACTCAGCACCGAAAGGAACGGCGGGCTTGGCAATATCCCGAGTTAAAACACCCAGGCGGGTACCTTTCCCACCAGCTAGCAGCATCGCGATCATTTCTTTCTTAGACATAATATCCCTCCTGATTTAATTTTCTGGTTTGAAGTATTCAGTTTGATGTTGATCAGGTTTAAGATAAAGGCCCGCTAAAGGCGGCAGTTTTAATTCTAAAGAGTACGGTCTACCGTGAAATTCTATAGGTTTTGCTTCATAAGATTCCTGAACATTATATTCGGAACCACCATAAACATTTCTATCGGAGTTGAGGATGACCTGATAAATTCCGGGCTCAGGTACGCCTATTCGGTAAGCATCCCGGGGTATTGGGGTGAAATTTAGCACTACTATTATGGGATTATCCGCCTGGTCATAGCGGATAAAACTCAAGACACTTTGAGCATTGTCATTAGGCTCGATCCATTCAAAGCCTTTCGTCTGATAGTCCAGCTGCCATAAAGGTGCTTCGTTTTGGTAAAGTTGATTTAAGTCTTTGACAAAATGCTGAGTTTGTTGATGCTTTTCATATTCAAGTAAAAACCAATCTAGTTCCTGCTTGTAATTCCATTCTATAAATTGGCCGAATTCTCCACCCATGAAGAGAAGTTTTTTGCCGGGATGGCCGATCATATAAGTGAATAAAAGACGAAGATTTGCGAATTTCTGCCAGTAATCCCCAGGCATTTTGTCCAACAGAGATTTTTTACCGTGAACTACTTCATCGTGAGATAAAGGTAAAATGAAGTTTTCGGAGTAATGATACATCAAAGAAAAGGTTAATTTATTATGCTCCCATTTGCGAAATATTGGGTCTGCTTCCATATAACTGAGGGAATCGTTCATCCAGCCCATATTCCATTTCAAGTTAAAACCCAGCCCGCCTAAGTAGGCCGGGGAAGTAATCTGGGGCCAGGAAGTAGATTCTTCTGCTATCATCAAGGCCGAGGGGAATTCTTCGAATACAATTTCGTTAAGTTTTCTTAAAAATTCTATTGCTTCAATGTTTTCCCGGCCGCCATACTTGTTAGGAGTCCATTCTCCGGGTTCTTTACCGTAGTCCAAATATATCATGTTACTCACGGCATCGGCACGAATTCCGTCAATGTGAAATTCTTGAAACCAATAGATAGCATTAGAGATTAAAAAGCTCCACACCTCAGGTTGAGCAAAATCGAAATTCAGAGTATCCCACTGCTTATTTTCAGCCCGGCTGGGATTGCTACTTTCAAACAGGGCTGTCCCATCAAAACGCCGGAGACCATGATCGTCCTTACAAAAATGGCTGGGGACCCAATCTATTATTACTCCGATATCTTCCTGATGACAGCGATCCACCAAATAACGGAAGTCATCTGCTTTCCCGTATCTACTTGTGATCGAATAATAACCGGTGGTCTGATACCCCCACGAGCCGTCAAAAGGATATTCGGCGATAGGGAGCAGTTCAATATGGGTATAATTCATCTTTTTAATATAGGGGATCAATTTATCGGCAATTTCTCTGTAATTTAGAGGGTTATTATTAATATCTCTTTTCCAGGATCCTAAATGAAGTTCGTAAATTAAAATTGGCTCTTTTAAATAATCTTTATTTTTTTGAGTTTGAATCCAGTTGTTATCATTCCAGTCATAATTTGATAAATCTGTGACCACAGATGCTGTTTTCGGTTTGGGTTCAGATTGAAAAGCATAAGGGTCAGCTTTTACTCTTTCTCGTCCTTCCGGACCGATGATATAATACTTATATTTTTCTCCTGCCGCTACGTCCGGAACAAAAGTTCTCCAGAGTTCGCTGTCGCTTAATTGGGACAGTTGATTGGCTTTCGGCTGCCATTGATTAAAATCGCCAATGACTGCTACAGATTTGGCATTTGGAGCCCAAACTGTAAAATAGGTTCCAGTCTTGTCGTTTTTTTCTCCAGGATGTGCTCCCATAAATTTATACGCCTGGAAATGGCGGCCGCGATGGAATAAATAGCGGTCATAATTTGAAGGTGTTTTTTCGGTCATTTTAAACCCTCCTGCTTAAATCAAATGTGTTTCCTTTTCTTAAATGTATATTTCTCGATAGAGTGTAAAAAACCTCCTTTTATGTTGTAAAGTATTGAGGAATATATCAAATCCTTTAAACCAATAAGTTTGACAGAGTTACTTTATTTTAATAAAATGTAAGTATCCTGGTATGAGTTTGAGTAAGGGGGGAAATAATGAAGAAGAAAAAGATCTTGTTTGTAAGTTCTGAGGCGGCCCCTTTCGTTAAAACGGGGGGACTGGGTGATGTAGCAGGTTCATTACCTGCAGCGATTAAAGAAAAAGGCCATGATATAAGAGTGGTTCTACCGGAGTACGGGCAGATGCCAGCTAAATATAAACAGAATTTAAAACATTTATTTGATTTTCGAACTAACATCGTCTGGAGAAACGAGTACGTTGGAGTTAATACCTTAACACATAACGATGTTCCTTTTTATTTTATAGATAATAAATATTTCTTTGATCGCTATACTCTGTATGATAATAGCGATAGGCATGTTCAATTTATACTATTTATGCGTGCAGTTTTAGAGATACTGCCGAAATTAGATTTTAAACCGGATATTATTCATTGTAACGATTGGCAGACAGCTGCTATCCCGTTATTATTAGAAGATAATTATAAAAAACATGATTTTTATCAAGGTATAAAAACCGTATTTACAATCCATAATCTTAGATATCAGGGGGTTTTTGCTCCTGAGATTTTAGATGACGCTTTAGGGATAGATAAAGTTCATTACTATAATGGTAATATCAGGCATGATGGGCTGGTTAATTTCATGAAAGCCGGCATTATGTATAGCGATAAAATAACCACAGTAAGTGAAACTTATGCGAAAGAAATTAAAACTCCATATTATGGGGAAGGTCTTGATTATGCTCTGAGGATGAGAGGCGATGATCTGGAAGGTATAGTTAATGGTATCAGTTATCGGGACAACAATCCGGCCACTGACAGTGAAATTTTTGCTAATTTCGATGAAAATGATCTTACTGGAAAAACTGAAAATAGGCGTGCACTTCAATCTTTTCTTGGTCTGAAGGTTGATTCTGATAAGAGAATAATAAGTATTATTTCTCGGTTGGTGGAACAGAAAGGCATCGATTTAATCACGGCCGTAGCGGAAGAAATCGTTTCTACCGGGATGCAGTTTATTATCCTCGGGACAGGCAATTCGAAATACGAGTCTTTCTTTAGAGACTTAGCCAGGCGTTATCCCCAGCAAGTGGCTGCAGAAATCAGGTATGATTTTACCCTGGCTAAAAGGATTTATGCTGGTTCAGATTTCTTTTTGATGCCTTCTCGTTTTGAACCCTGCGGCCTGGGACAGCTACTGGCGATGCGATATGGTACTGTGCCTGTAGTTAGAGAAACCGGCGGTTTAAAAGATACTGTAATTCCGTATCAGGAGGGAACAGGGACAGGCTTTGTTTTTTCAGCATATAATGCTCATGAAATGCTGGAAGAAATCGAAAAAGCTGCTCGTTTAGCTCAAAATCCAGAAGAATTAGCAGAATTACAGCAAAGAGTAATGCAGCAGGATTTTAGTTGGAAAAATTCAGCAGAAGATTATTTACAGTTGTATTCGGAGTTAACTGAAGCGTTTGAGAAACCTGGAAAGAGGATTGAAACTAAAGAGAAAAGTGAAGCAGCACAGGGGAATGATCTTCTTGACTTAAATCAAGCAGACCTGGCAGAACTGAAAAATGTTAAAGGGTTAGGACCGGCTTATGCCCAGCGGATAATCGATTATCGTGATGACGCAGGCAAATTTTCTAGTTTGGATGACTTGTTAAACGTAAAAGGAATTGGTCCGGCCAGTCTGGAAAAAATCAAACCATATATATGTATTAAATAGAAAAAAGGAGGCGTTAATGATGGTAGAAACCAATAAGTCTGAATTAGGTGGCATGAATATCGCTAGTGAAGTATTAGGAGTTGTAGCTGGAATTGCTGCTACTGAAATTGATGGTGTGGCTGCTATGAGTGGTGGGCTTGTCCGGGGTATTGCTGAAATGTTGGGTCGAAAGAACCTATCTAAGGGAGTAAAGTTAGAAGAGACCGAAGATGGGGTTATAGTCGAGCTTAATCTAATAGTTGAATTTGAAGTGAATATTCCGGAAGTAACGAAAGCAGTTCAGAAGAATGTAAAAAATTCACTGGAAAGGATGACCGGGGTTGAAGTCAAAGCTGTTAATATAAATGTCCTGGGGATAGATATTCCTGAATTTGTAACAGAAGACGAAGAGCTTGAAGCTGAAAAAGCTGAAGCTGAACGAGAAGAGGAAGAAAAGAAAGATAAGCAAGAGGAAAATTCAGATGAGGAATCTAATGCAAAGGGGTAAATTATCGTTAAAAAATATATTAAAAAATTATTTAAACCGATAATAATTGTTCCATTAGGGTTGTTTCTATTGGTTATGGCTGGCATTTTAGTTAATTGGGTTCTGCAGAGTTATCCCCCTGAGGAAGCCGCTTTAAGTTATTTGGAAGAAGATAGTGGAGTATCCTATCAACAGGAGGGGGACTACCATATCTTTGCACCTGGTGGAGAAGGAGGATCTCCTTCTCTTCGCCAGGGAGTGATATTTTATCCTGGCGGTCAGGTTGAAGCCCTTGCTTACAGTCAATTAGCTTATCATGTGGCTGAAGCTGGTTATCCTGTAGTATTGGTTGAAATGCCATTTCAGCTTGCCATTCTCGATTGGGATAAAGCAGAGGGAGTTTACAAGTTATTCCCGGAGCTTACCACCTGGCATCTGGCCGGTCATTCCCTGGGAGGAGCAATGGCAGCCCGCTATGTAAGTCGAGATAAGCCTGATATGGTTGCTGGTCTCATTCTTTTGGCTGCTTACCCAGCTGAATCAGATGATTTAGCTGAGCAAAATATACGGGTGTTATCTATTTATGGAAGCAATGATGAAATCGTTAATCAAGAATTATTGCAGGAAAGAGAATCTCTGCTGGCGGAAGAAAGACAGCTGCTGGAAATCGAGGGTGGTAATCATGCTGGATTTGGCCAGTACGGAGACCAATCAGGAGATGGGAAAGCAGAGATAACAAGCTCAGCTCAGATTAAAAAAACGACTGAGGCAATAGTGCGTTTTCTGGAGGATCAATATGGTTCTTAACCCTAAAATACTGGTTATAGGTGATTTAGTAATAGATTATTATCCCGAGAGCGGCAGTTATTACGCTGGCGGAAGTGCAGTTAACACAGCCCTTGCTCTCCAGGACAACGGAGCTGCTGTAGACCTTCTGGTGGTAGTCGGTAATGATGAATTGGGGAAGCAGTTAGTGCATAAGCTTGAAGCCAGGGATATCGGAACAGAAAAATTGATCTGGAAACAGGGGCGAACAGCTCGAGCTGCCTGGAAGCGCCAACAGGGTAATGTAGAACTTATAACAGTAGATAAAGGTGTGGATTCAGGGATAAGCCGAGAGTATTTAAGCTATGACAGCTTAACTGATTATGATTTGATTCATACAACCCCTTATAGCCTAACTTTAGCTGAAATTAAATTTTTAGCAGAGAATTATCGCCTTAGTTTGGATGCTTCTTTTGTTTTTACCTGGGAGGAGTTGGCTCAGATAATAGAGAATTTGTGTTTTCTTTTTGTATCTCCAGGCAAAGAAATTAATTTCACCTGGGAATTACTGAGGCAGAAGAAACCACAGGTTGGTTGTGTTTTGCTCCAGGCCGAAAAAGGAGCTGAGTATTATCCTCGGACCGGGGAGCAGTTAAAGGTTGAACCTGTTAATAAGCACCAGCCTTATGATGATTTAGGAGCAGGTGATGCTTTTATTGGCAATCTTCTGGCTCATTATTTGCAAGCTGAGAAAGTAGATATGCAGCTTATGATTAATTTGTTGAAACGGGCTGCTGAAGCGGCAGCTAAGATATGTCAACATGAAGGAGCAACTGGTCTGAAGCTTGCCTAAATAAAATAAATAATATATAATATTAAATGGTTAAATCTAAATTCACCTGGATCCTGTAAAGGACCGGGATGATAGGAGGAAATAATTTGAAATTATCGACGAAGGAAATAGTAGTCGCTGGAATGTTAGGTGCGATCTCAATTGTTTTAGGGGTGACTCGATTGGGATTTATTCCTGTGCCCACTCCTGCTGGTAATGCTACGATAATGCATATACCGGCCATATTAGGTGGGGTACTGGAAGGGCCGATAGTGGGCGCTTTGATTGGCTTGATTTTTGGGATTTTTAGTTTTCTTCAACCAGGCGCTCCTATGTTTACGGATCCGCTGATTGCAATAGTACCTAGAATCTTTATTGGAATTTTTGCTTATTTTACCTATCGGATACTGGCTGGGAAAAATGAGGCTTTAGCTTTAACTACCGCAGGTGTAGTAGGGACCTTAGTTAATACAATTTTTGTGTTAGGACTGGCCGTTCTGCGAGGGTTTCTTCCATTTCCTGCAGCGGCAACACTGGCCTGGATTCACGGTGGGCCCGAAGTTATCTTAGCAGCTTTACTGGTAAGCTTAGTTGGTAAAGGTGTCTTAAGATATCGTAGAAATGGTTAAATAATGCCCGGCTCTGCCGGGCTAATTTTTTCATTAAAGTATCAAGGAGGAGATATAATGGGACAAACTGAAGCTAAGGAAAATTATGATGTAGCGGTAATCGGGGGAGGACCTGGCGGTTATGTAGCTGCGATAAGAGCAGCCCGCCTGGGCGGTAAAGTGGCTTTGATAGAAAAGGATAAGATCGGCGGCGTTTGTCTTAATTGGGGATGTATCCCTACAAAGACCATGATTAGATCTGCCGAAGTCTATCAGCAGACGCTGGATGCCAGAAAATTTGGGATCAACTGCCAGGGTGATGTTCAAATAAATATGCCGGATGTTATAAAGAGAAAGAATCGAGTAGTAAGTAGATTGGTTCGAGGGATCGAGATGATTTTAAAAAACGAAAAAGTGGATATATTTAGCGGGATGGCAGAACTATCTGAACCAGGTGCTGTTGAGATTAAGAATGAAGATGGTACTCAGCAAATTCAGGCTGATAATGTCATCGTAGCCACAGGTTCAAAGCCAGCTCACTTGCCTATTCCTGGGATTGATCTGCCAGGAGTTATTGGCAGTAAAGAAGCTCTTGATTTAGAAGAATTACCCGAAAAGATGGTCATTATCGGAGGCGGCGTTATAGGAATGGAATTTGCTTTTTTATATGCTAACCTTGATGTAGAAGTTACTGTTGTTGAGTTTCAAGATAGTATAGTTCCTGAGAGTGACGATGATATTACTGCAGAACTTTCTAAATTAGCTAGAAACAAGAAGATCAAAGTACATACTTCCAGTAAGGTGGAAAAGATCGCAGCAACTGAAGGTAGAAAAGATGAGCTTTTGGTTGCTTTTAGCAAAGCAGGTGAAGAAAAATATATTATTACTGATAAAGTACTCGTCGCAGTCGGTAGAATTCCTGTCTTACCCGGCATAAATGTAGATGAATTGGGTCTGGAAGTTACAGATAAACGCCAGGGGATCATCGTGGATGATAAGATGCAGACAAACCTTCCTGGTGTATATGCTATCGGGGATGTAACTGACAGGATTATGCTGGCCCATGTTGCTTCTCATCAAGGGATAGTTGCTGCTGATAACTGCATGGGTGTAGAACATAAAATGGATTATAAGGCTGTACCGAGTGCGATTTTCACTGATCCCGAGGTTGCTACCGTAGGTTTAAGCGAAAAAGAAGCGGAAGCGCAGGGTTATAATTTTGTAGTAGGCAAGTTCCCCTTTAGTGCAAATGGCAAAGTCATGGCAATGGGGGAACGGCGGGGCTTTGTTAAAATTCTTAAAGATGAAGATTCAGGCAAGGTTATAGGCGGCAGTATTATTGGGATTCATGCTACTGATTTGATCGCTTCTTTGACTTTAGCAGTAAATAGGGGGATTACCGCTCACGAGATCGTTGAGACGATTCACGCTCATCCTACTACCGCCGAAGTTATTCACGAGGCTGCCTTAAATACAGAAGGTGGTGCGATCCATTTAAGCAAGTAATAATCTCTAAGTAAATAGGTGATGGAGCTCACCTTCAACTGCCAGAACTGTCCGGCTGATGGCTCCTGCTGAGGATTAAATGTATTCTCAGCAGGAGCTATTTTAATATGTATTTAGGAGGACATATATATGATTTTTGGGATATTTATAATTTTAAGTATAGGTTTTTTGGCCGGTAAGGTGGCAGCCTGGTTTAAATTACCAGAATTAATTGGAATGCTAGCAACCGGCATGATAATTGGGCCATATGTTTTGGATATTCTTCCAAATGAAATTTTACAAATCTCTGCTGAAATAAGAATCCTTGTTTTATTAATAATTTTGTTTAAAGCGGGCCTGGGCTTAGATAGGGCTAAGTTAGAAGATGAAAGAACAACAGCTATAAAACTAGGATTCCTTCCAGCTACATTGGAGATGGTTGTAATAACAGCTGCAGCCAGATATTTATTGGGCTGGAGTTGGGTCATGGCAGCGTTGCTTGGTTGGATAATTTGTGCTGCTTCTCCAGCTGTAATAGTTCCCATGATGCTAAAACTCAAATCACAAGGTTGGGGGGCAGATAAAGGGGTTCCTGATCTTGTTCTAGCTGGGGGTACTTTAAGTGATGTTTTAGCGGTTACAATGTTTGGTATCTTTTTAACCCTGGCTCAAGATCCTGAGC
>JBNJDR010000017.1:0-40118 GCA_051745085.1 Bacillota bacterium
GCTGCCCTGGCCGGTAATTTTGAGTTTATCTTTGCTGCGGTCGGTATCCATCCTCATGAGGCTGACATGTATGACCCAGAAGTTGCTCAGCAATTAAGAGGACTGGCCCAACAGGAGAAGGTAGTAGCTATCGGGGAAATAGGCCTGGATTATCATTACGATAATTCCCCGCGGGATTTACAGCGCCAGGCTTTCCGGGCTCAGTTAAGACTGGCAGCCAGTCTAGAGTTACCGGTCATCATTCATTCTCGTGAGGCTGAGGCTGACACCCTGAAGATAATATCAGAAGAAAGAGGTGCTGATTTTGGTGGAGTTGTTCACTGCTACTCCAGCAGTGCTGAGATGGCAGCAGAACTTATAGATATGGGTTTTTATCTGGGTTTTACCGGTTTAATCACCTTTAAAAATCTGGACTGGTTAAGAGATATTGTCACTACAACCCCGATAGGCAAGATCGTCGCTGAAACAGATTCTCCTTATATGGCTCCAGAACCTTATCGCGGCAGACGTAACGAACCAGCTCACGTGCGAAAAGTAGTAGATACGATAGCATCCTGCCATGACATTACTCCAGAGCAGGCTGCCAGGAGAACCACCCTAAATGGTTTGCGGTTATTTCAGATTGACAATTTATTATAAGCGGTGAGGCTTAATGAATGATCTACAATTTCTGGGAAAGATAATAATCCAGCTGGGGATAATTCTGGTTGTGGTTGGGTTTCTGCTTACAGCTGGAGTGAATGTCTTCGGCTGGTTTGGAAATCTGCCAGGAGATATTCGCATCGATAGAGATGGTTTCACCTTATATTTTCCTTTGACCAGTATGATTTTACTAAGTCTTGTTTTAAATTTAATCTTGCGGATTTTCAGTTTTATTAAATAAAAAATATATCAAGTCTGGAGTGAATTTAATGAGTAACCTAGTTTATTATAACGGCGAATTGCTGGCAAGAGACATAATGAGCGTAGATATGGAAGATCGGGGTTATCAATTTGCTGATGGAGTTTACGAAGTTATCGCAATTTATCAGGGCAGGGCTTTTCAATTAAGAGAACATATGGAGAGGCTGGTTTTTTCGGCAAGTGAGATAGATATAGAAACTGAGGCTGCCCCTGAATTAATTGAAGCAGCTCAGGTCTATCTAGATAAAGCCGGATATAATGATAAAGATGGTAAGCTCTATGTTCAAGTGACCAGGGGGGTGGCTCCCCGCAGTCATGCTTACCCTGATAATATGGATCCTGTTGTTTTGATGAAAGCGGGTCCCCTCAATGCTAATCCGGATCATTATTTTCAGGAAGGGGTTAAAATAATAACTCTTGGTGATGAACGCTGGTCTCGCTGTTATATTAAATCTATCGCCCTGCTGCCTAATATTTTGGTTAAGAAAAAAGCCAAACAGGCCGGGGCTTATGAAGGTGTGATGATCAGGGATGGTTTCGTTACCGAAGGTGCTAGCTCCAATCTGTTTATCGTGCAGGACGGGGTTTTAGTTACTCCCCCGGCCACTAATTACATTCTTAATGGGATCACCCGCAGAACTGTAATCGAACAGTTAGCGCCTCAACTTGGCCTGGTGGTGCAAGAAAAAAGCATTCCTTTTTCTGCTTTGTTAAAGGCAGATGAGGTATTTCTCACTGGCACAACCACAGAAATTATGCCGGTAGTAAAGATAAATGATCAAGTTATTTCTCCAGGGGCTCCCGGAGAAATAACGCTACAGTTGTATCAAGAATTTAGTAAGTTAACTAAAGGGCCCAGGAGGTAAGTAATAATGTATGAAAAAGAACTGACTATTACGAGTAAATATGGACTACACGCCCGGCCAGCTGCCAGCTTTGTTGAACAGGCCAATAAATTCAAGGCTGAAATCGAAATTTTAAAGGATGGAGAGCCGGCCAATGCGAAAAGCATCATTAGTTTATTAGCTATAGCGCCCGGTAATGGCGATAGAATTACTATTAGAGCAGAAGGTAGTGATGAAAAAAAAGCTGTGCAAAAATTGGCCAGCTTTTTAAAGGAGGTAGAATAAATGACAAAACCAGGTTTGTTTGATGCAATTCGGATCAATCAGTTGAACTTAAAAAACCGGATTGTCCTACCGCCTCTGGCCAGCAAGAAGGCTACTGCTGATGGAAAAGTTACCCAGGCACTGCTGGATTATTATCAGGGCCGAGGTGCTAACGGTTTGATTATAGTGGAACACAGCTATATTGATAAAAGGGGGAAGGCCGGAGATAATCAATTAGCTTTAGCTGGGAAAGATAAGCTGTCCGGTTTGAGTGAACTGGCTGATCTGATCAAAAAGGAAGGCTCAGCTGCCGGGATTCAATTAGCCCATGCAGGAGCCAAAGCTGTTGTGGATCAACCTTATTCACCCTCAGGTATTTATCCCCCTGGAATAGAAAGAACAGGCAACCTGGTAGAAATGGGTCAAGCCCAAATCGATGAATTGGTTGAACGATTTTCAGCTGCAGCCAGGCTGGCGAAAGATGCAGGTTTTGACTTGATAGAAATTCATGCTGCCCATGGGTATTTATTGAATCAGTTTATTTCTCCGCTAACCAATCAGCGGGATGATAAATATGGGGGGAGCCCAAAAAATAGATTTAGGATAATCAAGGAAATCATTACTGCGGTCCGCTCTGAAGTTGGAAATGAGTTTCCGCTGGCCTTGAGATTAGGGGCTGATGATTTTCATGCTGAGGGTTTAAGGCCAGAAAAAGCTGCCCAGGGTCTGGAACCATTGGTGGAAATGATCGATTTACTGGATCTCTCTGGTGGTCTCCAGGGGTATGATGTGCTGGATAAAGGCCAGGAGGGGTTTACGATTTATTTGGCCGATGTTTTTAAAACCTACATTTCTAAACAAAAACTTCCGCCTCTTCTCATTGCTGGAGGTATTAATGATGCAGAGACGGCTGATGAATTGATCAAAAGTCAGAGAATAGAACTTGTCGGTGTCGGGAGAGCCCAATTGAAAAGCAGGACCTGGGCGTTAGATGCTAAAGCAGAATTATAATAACTACTTCGAGGTGAGTTGTAATGGAAAAGTTACTGGTGATCAATCCTGGTTCTACGTCTACTAAATTAGCAGTTTTTAGGGGCGAAGAAGAGGACTGGTCTACATCTTTAAACCATTCCCGGGAAGAGTTGCAAAAATATGACAATGTAGCAGATCAATTGAGCTGGAGAAAAGAAGTGATTGAGGCAGCCTGCCAGGAAGCCGGTTATGCGATAGATGATTTTGCCTTCTTCGTGGCGCGGGGAGGTTTGCTTGATCCGCTGCCCGGGGGAACTTATCTGATCGATGAAGATATAGTTGCTGATTTAAAAGCTGGCAAGAATGGAGAGCATGCCTCTAATTTAGCGGCAGTAATCGCTTATGAATTTGGAGAGACTGTTGATAAACCAGCGTATACTGTGGATCCGGTGGCGGTTGACGAATTTGAGCCGGTGGCCCGGTTGTCCGGTCATCCTGACCTGCCGCGCAGGTGTCAGTCCCACGCTTTAAACTTAAAGGCTGTAAGTAGAAAAGTTGCAGATAAATTGGAGGTAACTTTTACAGAGAGCAACCAGATAGGTGTCCATCTTGGTGGAGGTATTTCTATTGCTGCCATGCATAAAGGCAGGATAATCGATGTTAATAATGCTAATCAGGGGGGGCCTTATTCCCCCGAAAGAACTGGGACCTTACCTGCCCTGGATTTAGTTGAATATATTTATCAGGAAGAACCTGAACTGGCTCAATTGAAAAAAGAAATAAACGGGCGGGGAGGTTTAATGGCTTATCTTGGTACCGCTGACGGCCAGGAAGTTGAAAGCCGGATAGAGGCTGGAGATGAAGAAGCAGAAAAAGTATATAACGGCATGGTATATCAAATAGCGAAAGAAGTCGGTGCTATGGCAGCAGTCTTAAACGGTGAAGTTCACGGCATATTTTTAACGGGCGGGTTGGCAAATTCTGAATATTTAACCAGAGCGATTTCTGATATGGTGGATTTCATTGCTCCCGTTTTTATCTTTCCTGGGGCCGAAGAAATGGAGCATCTGGCCAAAGGGGGACTCCGGGTTTTTCAAGGAGATGAAGAACCGAAAGTATATGCCGCAGAAAAATTGACTTAATCGGGAGGAGTGGACATGACTAAGCCAGAAGTATTCGTTAGTAGAGTGATTCCAGAAACAGGGATGAAAATTTTAGAAGAACACTGCCGGGTAACCGTTAATGAAGCAGATGAACCCTTAACCAAAGCTGAATTGATCCAAAAGCTGCAGGGTAAAGATGGTGCTCTGGTCATGCTTAGTGATCAAATCGATAGAGAACTAATTGCAGCCTGCCCCCAGTTAAAGGCAGTTAGTAATCTGGCTGTAGGCTACAACAATATTGATGTAGAAGCTGCTCGTAAAGCAGGTATAACCGCTACCAACGTGCCTGAAGTATTAACCGAAGCTACAGCAGATCTTACCTGGGCTTTATTGATGGCAGTAGGGCGAAGGATTGTGGAAGCCGATGAGTATCTTCGGGCAGGTAAATTCAGCAGCTGGGGGCCAAAACTATTGCTGGGTAGAGATATCTACGGCAAAACTCTAGGCATAATAGGCTTCGGTGACATCGGTAAGGCAGTAGGCAAAAGAGCCAAAGGCTTCGACATGGAGGTCTTATATAACAAAAGGCAGCCGCTTTCTCTGACAAAAGAGCAGGAACTGGGTGTTTCTTACCGAGAACTGGAAGATCTGCTGATAGAATCTGATTATATCTCAATAAATGCTCCGCTTAATGAAGGGACATATCACTTAATTGGAACTGAAGAATTATCTTTAATGAAAGAATCTGCATATTTAATTAATACTGGTAGAGGTCCGATAATAGATGAAAAAGCTTTAGTTGAAGCTTTGAAAGCTGGAGAGATTGCCGGGGCGGGCCTGGATGTATTTGAGAACGAACCAGACGTAGAACCAGGCCTTCTGGATATGGACAACGTAGTTCTAACCCCTCACATTGGCAGTGCTTCCCGCGAAGCCAGGTATGAATTGGCAGAAATAGCCGCGGCTGACTTAATAGCAGCATTAACTGATGGAGAAGTTAAAAATCCTGTCACGTAGGGAGATTAAGATGACTGTTAAAGAGGTGGATACAAAATGGCTAGTGCAGATAAATTAGGAGATACGTTAGAAGAAATTCTAGCCAACACGATATCTTTTATCAACGAGAGCACCGAAGATGTTTTTGCGATTTCGGAGTCCTCTCGAGAAGAAATTACTAATATAGAAAATGAACTTGCTTTAATCAGGCAGGAGATTGAAGAGACAATCTCTAAGTTAGATGATAAGGAAAAAGAAAATAAAAAAGCAAGGATTAGGCTTATGGAAGTTAGCAGAGAGTTTAACAATTATTCTGAAGAAGATATTAAAGAAGTTTATGCCCTGGCGGAAGATACGTCGGTAGAAATAGCTGTTCTCCGCCAGAAGGAAGAGCAACTTCAGGAGAGAAGAAGAGAACTGGAAGAACGATATAAAAAAATGATGCAGACAAACCAACGAGCTGAAAGTTTAATGAGTAGAATGGGTGTGATCAAAGATTTTCTGAGTGGCGAAAATGTGGATATTAGCGGCCAATTTGATGATATGAGGAACAGAGAAAAACTGGCCTTTAAAATCATCGAAGCCCAGGAAGAAGAGCGAAAGCGGGTAGCCCGAGAAATACATGATGGTCCTGCTCAGTCACTGGCTAATTTAGTATTAAGAACGGAGATTGCTCAACAACTGTTAAAAGAAAACTGGCAGAAGGCTGAAAAAGAACTGGAAGATCTTAAAGATATTGTGCGTTCTTCTGTTAAGGATATTAGGAAGATTATTTATGATCTTCGCCCTATGTCTTTAGATGATTTAGGTTTGATCCCCACCCTGCGAAAATATATAGATGACTTCTCTGCAAATACCGGGATATTAGTTGAACTACAGATAAGAGGAGAGGAGCACTCCCTGCCGGCCTCTTACGAGATAACTATTTTTCGCTTGATCCAGGAAGCTCTGACCAATATGAGCAAGCATGCCAATGCAAATAGTGGAAGAATCCAATTAGAGTATACCCGTCATGATATTAAAATCTTAATAATTGATGACGGGGAAGGCTTCGATCTTGAAGAAAATCGGTCAGATTCATATGGTTTGATCTCCATGCGAGAAAGGTGTAATTTACTTCAGGGGGATTTTGAGATTAAGTCTACACCGGGTCAGGGTACTAGAATAAGAATAATCCTGCCTTTAGAGATAGGAGAGAAAGGATGATTAGAAGTGAATAAAACAAAAGTCTTGGTCGCAGATGATCATGAGTTAGTGCGAGAAGGTATTTGTAGATTGCTTGGTCTATTTGAGAATATTGAAGTGATAGGAGAAGCAGGTGATGGCCTGGAAGCCGTTGCCATGGTGCGCGAGCATGTTCCTGATTTAGTTTTGCTGGACCTCAATATGCCCCGGATGAATGGGATCAACGCGATCAGTAAAATTAAAGAGTTTAACCCCGAGATTAAAATCATTATCTTGACGATTCATGATGATGAGGAGTATATTTACAAGGTGACCTCTGCAGGTGCTGAAGGGTTTCTTCAGAAAGATATTACTTCAGATGAATTAAAAGAAGCGATTGAAAGAGTTTTAGATGGAGAAACCGTTTTTCCCCGCTCCATTGTAGAAGATATTGAGACCCAGGATGTAGAAGGAAAAGATTATAAAGAAATACTAAGCAAACGAGAATATGAAGTGCTGGGCTTACTTGCTCGAGGCATGAGCAATAGAGAGATAGCAGAAGAATTATATATTAGTGAAAAGACTGTAAAGAATCACGTTAGTAATATTTTGCGTAAGCTTGACGTAAATGATAGAACTCAAGCTGTCATAAAATCTTTAAAACATGGTTTAGTCAGGTTGACGTAAATTTTTTATAAGGAAGGTGATTTTTGATGAAACTATTTATTGATACAGCCAATATTGAAGAGATCAAAGAGATAAACGAATGGGGTATACTCGAGGGTGTGACCACAAACCCCAGTCTGATCGCTAAAGAAGGCGGCGTTAACTTTGAGGAAGTAATAGCTGAAATTACAGAAATAGTTGATGGTCCTATTAGTGCAGAGGTAATTGGAACGCGTACTGAAGAAATGCTCGAAGAAGCTCATAAATTAGCCAAAATATCTGATAATATAGTTGTCAAGATCCCGATGCTCCCATCTGGATTAGCTGCGGTCCGCCAACTTAGCGCTGAAGGGATAAAGACTAATGTAACGCTGGTTTTTTCAGCCAATCAGGCTCTGTTAGCAGCGAAGGCAGGAGCGACTTATGTTAGTCCTTTTGTAGGTAGATTAGATGACATTGGGAGCGAAGGCATACCAGTAGTCGCAGACATAGTAGATATATTTACCTGGTATGATTTAGACGCAGAGATCATATCTGCAAGTATTCGCAACCCTCAGCATGTTCTAGATTCAGCTAGAGCTGGAGCAGACATTGCCACTGTTCCTTATGAAGTATTTAAAAAGATGGTTAGCCATCCCAAGACGGATGAAGGATTGGAAAGCTTTATAAGTGACTGGGAGCAGCGGGGTTAATGGCTAAGGGAACCCCCGATCCGGTAACACCTTCTGGAGTTAAGAATCTGTTGAGTAAATATAATATTCAGGCTAAAAAATCTCTGGGGCAAAACTTTTTGATAGACAAAAATATTCTTGATATAATAATTGAGGCAGCCGATTTAGCTGCAGATGATAAGGTGGTAGAAGTAGGGCCAGGCTTAGGAGCGTTATCTCAGAGATTACTGGCCGAAATTCCTGCTGGCCAACTCCTGGCTATTGAAAAAGATAGAAAGCTGTATAAACTTTTAGGATCTGAACTGGGAGGAGCGGAGAATCTTACGCTGGTCAAAGCTGATATTTTGGAGATTGAATTACCAACTCTGCTCCAGGAAAATGGGTATGAAGATTTTAATTATAAGGTGGTGGCCAATCTCCCTTACAATATAACCAGCCCTCTGCTTAGATTGTTTTTGGAGACCGAAATCAAACCTGAACAAATGTTGATTATGGTGCAAAAAGAGGTGGCTGAAAGAATTACAGCAGACCCCGGGGGTAAAGATTACGGTGTGCTCAGTATAGCTGTGCAATATTATGCTGCAGCAGAAATAGTACATATAGTTCCTCCGGCCGTATTTCTCCCTCGACCTAAAGTAGAGTCTGCTTTGGTTTCTCTGGACCTAACCAACCCACACCCTCATCGGGCTGAGAATCAGAGTTTATTTTTTCAAGTGGTTCGGGCTATCTTCCAGCAGAGAAGAAAAACCATCCGGAATTCCTTAAGTAAAGCAGCCTGGGTTGATTTTGATAGAGACACCGTAGATCAAGCCCTGGCCGAAGTAGGGATCGACTCGATGAAACGAGGCGAGAAACTTTCCGTTCAGAAAATAATTGAATTAAGCAACTGCCTTGATAAATTAATATAACAGGCCGGTGATAATATGGAATTTATTAGTCCTACAGATGGACGCTTATCCTTAACCCAGACATATCAAACTTTGATGGATTTCATCAAAGAAAAACCTGAGAACAGCTATAATTTGATTATAGGCACAGATTCTCAGCCCTTTGCCCCTAAATCATCTTTTGTAACGGCGATTGTAATTTATAGAATCGGTCATGGAGGCCGCTTTTTCTATCACCGTCAGGAGGTAGAAACAAGAGGTGGGTTTAAGCAGCGGATTTTTTATGAAGTATCATGTAGTTTAGAAGTTGCCAGCAAACTGACCAGGATGCTGGCAGAAGAAAAAGACCTGGAGGAAGACATTGAGGTACAAATACATGTAGACGTTGGAGAAAATGGCCCAACCAGTACGATTATCAAAGAAGTGGTAGGTATGGTTGTGGGGAGCGGGTTTGAAGCATTGATAAAACCTGATGCTTACGCCGCCTCCTCAGTGGCAGATAAATATACGCGGTAAAGGAGAGATATTTTTGGATATATCAATGTTAATAGGTTTGTTAGGAGGGTTAGCTTTATTCATTTACGGGATGAAGCAGATGAGCGAAGGGCTCCAGAAAACTGCGGGAAAGAAATTGCGCCATCTTTTGGCATCTTTAACCGACAAACCTATCATCGGAGTTTTAGTAGGAACCGGGGTAACCGCTGTTGTCCAGAGTAGTAGTGCAACTACAGTTATGGTCATTGGTTTTGTAAATGCTGGGTTACTCACTTTGGCCCAATCGATCGGAGTAATCATGGGAGCAAATATAGGGACCACGGTTACCGCTCAGTTAATATCATTTAAATTAGGAGATTATGCATTTCACGCGATTATCATCGGTGTTATAGCATATTTATTCTTCCGGAATAAAAAAATCAAGTATATGGGTCAGGCTCTGCTTGGGTTCGGTATTCTCTTTTTAGGACTTAACACCATGAGTGATGCGGTCAGTCCTTTAAGAGATTCAGTGGTCTTTGCTCAATGGATGGAACAGTTTGCGGTTTATCCTATTTTAGGGATTTTAATCGGTATTTTAGTTACTGTGGCCGTCCAGAGTAGTTCGGCTTCATTTGGTATTTTATTGGGTTTAGTTTCGGTAGGAGCGATAAATTATCAAGTGGCAATTCCAATTATTTTAGGATCTAATATCGGTACTACCGTTACTGCTATTTTGTCCAGTATCGGAGCTAACCTCTCCAGTAAGCGAGCGGCAGCTGCTCACTTTGTTTTCAACGTCGTTGGTTCGTTGATGGTATTAATTTTTATTTATTTTATTCCGGGATTTTTATCTGGGTTAGAAAATTTCATTCTGTCAATATCTAATATGCTTGGGACCACGACGACCACGGAGAGAATGCTTGCCAATACCCACACTGTATTTAACGTCTTAAATACCTTGATCTGGTTCCCTTTTATCGGTTTATTTGAAAAAATGCTGTATAAATTTGTGCCAGGTGAAGATCTGTCCCTTCAACGCGGTCTAACCTTTGTGGATGAAAGGATGTTGTCAACTCCCAGTATGGCCTTAGAACAGGTTAAAAAAGAGATTATGAGGATGTACGGGATTACCCAGGAGATGGTTAATGAGTCAGTGGTTACTCTAAGAACTGCTGATACGAAGGTGGCCGATCGGGTTATAGAAAAAGAGGAAATAATCAATGAAATAGAAGAAGATCTATTACATTTTTTAACCGATCTTCCCAGCGGATCGCTTTCTGAAGAGGATGTCCGCACCAGGGACTTTTACATTGCTTTGATTAATTCAATCGAAAGCATGGCTGACGACGCCGATGATTTAGCCGACTTAACTCTTTATATCTCTGAAAATAAAATTAAGTTTTCTGATAAGGCCATAGAAAGTTTAGAACATCTGGAAGGTTTTGTTGATGACATGATGCAGACGACCGAAAAGTTTATAGAAGAAGAAGACTATGATTATATTACTGAGATATTGGCCGGTGAGGAAGAGATGGATACTCTCCAGTTGGAATACAGAACCGATCATATGCGGCGTTTAAAAAAAGGTATCTGTGATCCCAATGCAGGGATTATATATTTGGAAGCAGTAGAAGATATTGAACATCTGACAGATCAAATGGCCGATATTGCTCACAGTTTTATGGAAAGTTAGATTATTATTACCCTGTCTTCCCGACAGGGTTATTTTTTTAAGGATTGAAGTGATTTTTATTTGCCTGCGATAGGAGGGTAAAATGAAAAAGAAAATTCTAGTAGTTGATGATGAAAAAAGCATCAGAGATTTATTGAGGTTTAATTTAGAAAAAGAAGGATATGAACCTATTCTAGTTGAAGATGGCGGCCAGGTTATGGATTTACTAGCTGAAGATCAAATAGATTTAATCATACTGGATTTGATGCTGCCTGAGATCGACGGCCTAACTTTGTGCCGTAAGATTAAGAATGAAGAGGCTTATAATAATATTCCCATCATAATGCTAACGGCAAGGTCAGAAGAGATCGATAAGGTAATCGGCTTAGAGATCGGGGCTGATGATTATGTGAGCAAACCATTTAGCATCAGAGAGTTGGTAGCTCGGATCAGGGCTGTGCTGAGAAGATCTAGTATGAGCGAGAAAAAAATTGATCAACAGGAGCAGACTACCATCACCTCAGGAGATTTACAAATAGACCCTGTTAGCTACGAAGTTATTTATCAGGGAGAAAAAATAAATTTAACTCCCAAGGAATACGAGATCATATATTTGCTCGTTTCTAACCCCGGCCGGGTGTTTAGTCGGGACACTCTCTTAAATAAAATTTGGGGCTATGACTATTATGGAGATACCAGGACAGTTGACGTGCACATCCGTAGACTGCGAAAAAAAATTGATGCAGGTATAATTGAAACCGTGCGGGGAGTAGGTTATAAATTTGTTCCGCTGGCGTGACTATAGTTTGAGAAAACAGCTGTTAATCGTTTTCCTGGTACTTCAAATTTTAACGGTATTTTTGATTTTTTTCTATTATAGTCAGCAGCAGGAAGATTTCTATATTACCCAATTAAGAGAGAATTTAAAAAATGAAGCAAGAGCAGTCATGAGTAATGATAAGCTTGTCTTTTCTGACTTAGAGCAGACCGAAATGCAAAATTTAATCAAGCGGTTGGGAGCAGTAAATAATACTCGCTATACTGTAATCGCTCTCGGCGGTGAGGTTTTGGCAGATAGTAATTTTCAGGCTGAAGAGATGGACCTGCACGATGATAGACCGGAGGTCAGACAAATAACTGAGGAAAACCGAGATTATGGCCAATCGATCCGGTTCAGCGATACCTTAGGCCAGGAGTTTCTTTATTTGGCTCTGCCGGTGGAAAAAGATGGTGAAATTAATGGTTATTTAAGACTGGCTCGGCCCTTACAAGCTATCGAGGCGGTGTTAACCGCAGACAGGCGTAATTATTTGATCTTCTCCCTAATATTAATTGCCATCAATCTCGGTCTGGTTTCATGGTTGTCGCGGGGTTTAACCAGACCATTAGCTCAATTCAAGCGAAAGGCCCAACAGCTCAGTCAGGGTAATTTTACTAGTGAGATCAAGATACTGGAGAGGAATAAAGAGATCACAGCCTTAAATAGTAGTTTGAACAAGATGGCCCGAGATTTACAGGAGATGATGAAAGACCTGGCTCAAGAGATTTCGAAGCGGGAAGCTATTCTAGCAGGAATGATGGATGGGATTGTTGCAGTTGATCAGAATGATGAAATTGTAATGATTAATCCCGCAGCTAGAAAATATCTGCATTTATCCGAAGAGGATATTGTAGGCCGCAGGGTTACTGAAGTTATCCGCCAGCATAAATTATTAGAATTACTAAACGAACAATTGGACGAAACTGACGGTCACAAAGATAGTAATATTTTTGAGCTTAAGCTCAAGCAGCCGGAAGAAAAAATCCTGCGCTGTAGTTATACCAGCTTGACCGACGGAGAAGGAAATAAGACGGGAGCTATCATCAGTTTGACAGACATTACTGAATTGAGGCGTTTGGAGCAGGTGAGGCAGGAGTTTGTGGCCAATGTTTCTCATGAATTGAGAACACCCTTAACCTCGATAATAGGCTACCTGGAAACTTTAGAGGTTTCCCCGGAACTTCCGGAAGAGATGCAGGAGCAGTTTATGAGAACGATCAAGAAAGAAGCAGACAGGTTATATTTATTGATAGATGATCTACTTAGACTTTCAAAAATTGAAGGAGGAAACCCTCCTCTTGAATCTGGAGATTTAGTTGCTGTTTTAGATAGTGTATTTCAACGCTTGCAGGAAAAGGCAGAAAAGAATCAGGTAAAACTGGTGCCTGAATATCCCGATAAATTACCCCCGGTGATGATGGTTTCTGAACAGATAGAACAAGCTGTATATAATTTAGTCGATAACGCCATCAAATATACTCCTGCTGAGGGGATAGTTGTAATCAGGTCTTATCTATCTTCTGAGCAGAATACAGTTAAAGTTGAAATTGAAGATACCGGACTGGGGATTAACCAGAAAGAACAGGCAAGAATATTTGAAAGGTTTTACAGGGTTGACAAAGCTAGGTCTAGAGAAAAAGGAGGGACAGGAATTGGCCTCTCCATCGTAAAGCATATAATCCAAAACCACGGTTCGAGGATAGAAGTGCAGAGCCAGCCGGGGCAGGGATCCGTATTTAGGTTTGAGCTGGAAATAGCAGAATAAAGTATTTATCAACCTCCTGGTTTTTTAAAATCAGGGGGTTTTTCTCTGTCAAAATAAAATGGCTAAATTTCGTGAGTTAACACAGTTTTAACAATTTAGTTAACTTTTATTAATCTTCACCTGGTATTCTATATTTAAACAAATTAGAAAGGGAGGTTTTATCGATGTTAAATAAGAAGATTATTTCTGCTTTATTCGCTGCACTTTTGTTGGTCGGTCTTACTGGAACTGCTTTTGCCCAGGTTTCTTTAGAATCTGGAGGTGCTTCTTTTCCTTACCCTCTGTATTCTACCTGGATCGATGTTTACACAGAAAATAACGACGTAAGGATTGATTATCAGTCGATCGGTAGCGGAGGAGGAATCAGGGGGATCATAGATAAGACTTTTGATTTTGCCGGCAGTGATGCCCCTATGAGAGATGAAGAGATAGAAAGAGCCGATGGAAAGATAATGCATATCCCAACCGTAATGGGCGCTGTAGCGGTAACCTATAATCTAGAAGGGGTAGAGCAGCAGTTGAATCTGGACTCAAAGACGGTGGCAAACATTTTTCTCGGTAATATCACTAAGTGGAATGATAAAGAGATTCAAGCAAGTAACCCTGAGGTAGATTTGCCGGATAAATATATAGTGGTGGTCCGGAGATCGGATGGAAGTGGAACGACAAACGCGTTCACCGATTTTTTAGCTAAAGTAAGTTCTGAATGGGAAGAAACAGTCGGATTTGGTAAAGCTGTCAATTGGCCGACGGGAATGGGCGCCAAAGGTAATGAAGGCGTGGCCGGACAGGTACAGCAGAATGACGGGGCAATTGGATACGTAGAACTTGCTTACGCTATAGAAAATGATCTTTCCCATGCTAAACTAAAAAATATAGACGGTAACTTCGTAGAGGCTTCTCTGGAGAGCACTACTGCAGCGGCGGCAGGAGCTGTAGCAGATATGCCAGAAGACATGAGAGTTTCCATTACAAATCAACCCGGGGAAAATTCCTGGCCTATCTCCACCTTCACTTATCTTCTGGTTTACGAAGAATACGAAAATAGAGAGAAGACTGCTGAGATGATCGACTATATCTGGTGGGCGGTCAGTGAAGGTGATGAATATGCAAGAGAGTTATTATATTCGCCTCTTCCTGATAACTTAAAGGACATGGTAAAAGAGAAGCTTGAATCTATCACAGTTAACGGCGAGAAGGTTAGACCCTCTTTAGATTAATTGTATTTTCGCCCAATCGATCACGTAAAATCGTCCTTGCTAGAGCAGGAGCACCCTGTTTTATTAAACAGGGGACTTTTGTTTATCAAGGTTAAAGGAGAAAATTTATTAGGCTGGTAAGGAGGTTCATTAATGATCAAATATAATTTAAAAAATAATATTGAAGATAGAGTTTTTTATAACTCAGCTAAGTTTTTTGCTTTATCTTTGATAATATTAATTATCTTAATGCTGGTGGTAATGTTTAACTTTTCCTGGCCCTCGCTAAAAGAGTTTGGCTGGAAATTTATCATATCTTCCAATTGGAATCCCGTTAAGGATGTTTACGGGGCTTTACCATTTATATATGGTTCCCTGGTTACTTCATTTATTTCCTTAATCATTGCCGTGCCCCTGGGGATAGGTTCTGCGATCTTTTTAACAGAAATTGCCCCTAAAAAAATAAAAGAACCGCTATCTTTCGTTATCGAATTATTAGCAGCAGTACCCAGTGTAATTTATGGATTTTGGGCTTTATTTGTTCTAGCCCCGTTCATAAGAGATTATATTCAACCTTTTTTAAATAGATATCTGGGTTTTCTTTCTTTCTTCCAGGGGCCGATGCTTGGTGTGGGGATACTTACAGCTGGCATTATCCTGGCGATTATGATTTTGCCGATTATAACCTCTATTACCAGAGATATTTTAGAGGCGGTGCCAGAAGAACAGAAACAGGCAATGCTCGCTATGGGAGCAACCCGCTGGGAAACGATCTGGCATATCGCTCTACCTTATGGTAAAGCGGGGATAATTGGAGCGGTTATCCTGGCATTCGGCAGGGCTGTAGGAGAAACGATGGCGGTTACCATGGTAATAGGGAATGTAAATAGAATTTCTTATTCGTTCTTTGCCATGGGAAATACCATGTCCAGCGTTATAGCAAACGAATTTTCTGAAGCAGTTTCTAATTTACACTTGGGCGCACTAGTTGAACTGGGATTAATCTTGTTCGCCATTACTTTATTATTAAACGTTATTGCTAGAGTGTTAATTTATTATACTGCTATTAATAATAACTAAAGGAGGTAAAAGTTTGACCAATCTACAGAAAAGAAAGATGATCAACTACTTTGTTTTTACTTTGTTTGGGTTTATGTCCTTAGTCGTTATAATACCATTGTTAAGTATATTAATTCAGGTTACTGCGCGCGGTATTACAACTATTAACCTGGATTTCTTTACCAAACTGCCTCCTTCCCCGGGAGAAGCAGGTGGAGGGCTGGGCAATGCAATTTTAGGAACACTCTACCTTGTTGGGATAGCTTCTCTATTGTCGGTACCAGTTGGTATCATGGCAGGGGTTTATTTAGCGGAGTTCGGCCAGAATAAACTGGCTTATATAGTGAGGCTGATAAGTGATGTTTTATCAGGGATCCCCAGTATCGTTGTTGGTATATTTGCATATATCATCCTGGTTAAAACTATAGGAGGGTATTCAGCTCTTGCCGGTGGAGTTGCTCTAGCGATAATCATGCTGCCCCTGATAGTTAGGACGACGGAAGAGATGCTGCTGATGGTCCCCGATTCTCTGCGCGAAGCCTCCTTAGCTCTGGGGGCAAATACCGGAGAAACGATATTTAAAGTGGTTCTTCCCTCAGCTTATAAAGGGATTATCACCGGGGTAATGCTTTCTTTATCCCGAGCAGCTGGAGAAACGGCTCCTCTCCTCTTTACCGCCTTAAACAGCCGATACTGGCCGGGAAGTTTATTTTCCAGTACCGCTTCGTTACCGGTTTACATTTATAACTATGCGATTTCACCTTATGAGAACTGGCAGAATTTAGCCTGGGGAGCTGCTTTTATCTTAATTTTAATGGTGCTGGTGACTAATGCGATAACCAGATTCTTTTCCAGAGAGCGGTATTAGAAGATGGAAGGATTGATATGATTATGACAGATAAGAACAAAATGGAAATTAAAAATCTGGATTTCTTTTACGGTGATTTTCAAGCTTTGCAGGATATCAATATGGAGATTAAGCAAAATGAGATCACAGCTTTAATCGGCCCATCCGGATGTGGGAAATCCACCTTTATAAGAACGTTGAATAGAATGAACGATGAGATAGATGGAAGTAGAGTGGAAGGGGAAGTCCTGCTCGATAATTACAATATATATCAACCAGATATAGATGTAGTCCAATTGAGGAAAAAAGTTGGAATGGTTTTTCAAAAGCCCAATCCTTTTGCCAAGACTATTTACGACAACATTGCTTTAGGCCCCAGGTTACATGGCTTAAAAGATCAGGCAAAATTAGATGAACTGGTAGAAAAAAGCCTGAAACAGGCGGCATTATGGGAGGAAGTTAAAGACAGGTTAAATAAATCAGCTCTGGATTTATCAGGCGGGCAGCAGCAGAGGTTATGTATAGCCAGAGCCCTGGCTATCAAGCCCGAAGTACTGTTAATGGATGAACCTGCCTCAGCTCTTGATCCCGTTGCCAATGCAAAGATCGAGGATTTAATTATGGAATTATCTAAAAGGTACACGATTATCATCGTTACCCATAATATGCAGCAGGCTGCTCGGACATCTCACAAATCAGCCTTTTTCTTAATGGGTGAAGTGATTGAGTTCGGCGATACTGAGCAGATATTTGAAAATCCGATCCACCAAGAAACAGAAGATTACATTACAGGTCGTTTTGGTTAGAAGGGAGGTACCTATGCAATGAAAGCAGATGACGGGAAAATAGAAATATCCAATTTAAGTTTTTATTACGATGACGTTCAAGCATTATACAACATTGATCTAAAGATCGAACGTAAAGAGATAACTGCTCTAATCGGTCCATCCGGGTGCGGGAAGTCAACCTTTTTGAGGACGATTAATCGCATGAACGATCTGATTGCAGAAACAAAGTTAGAAGGTGAGATTTTACTTGACGGTAATGATATATATGCAGAAGACATGGATGTGGTCGAGTTAAGAAAAAAAGTAGGGATGGTTTTCCAGCAGCCTAATCCTTTTCCTAAATCAATTTTTGAGAACGTAGCCTACGGTCCTAGAATCCACGGGATCAAGAATAAAAGGCAGCTAACTGGACTGGTTAAAGATAGCCTGAAAAAAGCTGCTCTCTGGGATGAAGTTAAAGGCAGGTTAAATCATTCCGCCTTGAGTTTGTCCGGAGGCCAGCAGCAGCGGCTCTGCATCGCCCGGGCTTTAGCTGTCAAACCCCAGGTACTCTTGATGGATGAACCGACTTCAGCCCTTGATCCTCAAGCAACTGCCAGGATTGAAGAGTTGTTGACTGAATTAAAAAATGATTACACGATTGTTATCGTGACCCACAACATGCAGCAGGCTGCGAGAGTTTCAGACAGGACGGCTTTCTTTTTGATGGGGGAATTAATTGAGTTTAACAAAACTGATAATTTATTTGCGAACCCCCAGGAGCAAAAAACAGAAGATTACATTACGGGGAGATTTGGTTAGGAGGATAAAAATGAGAAAACGTTATCAAAAACAACTTGACGACCTACAAAAAGAGATGTTAATCATGGCCGGTAAGGTAGAGGAAGCCATCGAAACAAGTATAGCTGCTCTCCAGACGCAGGATTTGGAGAAAGCCAGAAAAATTATCGAAGGCGATGATGAAATCGATGAGTTAGAAATAAAGCTGGAAGAAACCTGCACGAAATTGATCGCCCTACAACAGCCGGTAGCCGGAGATCTTCGGACTATCATCGTGATTTCAAAACTGGCCACCGATTTAGAGAGAATCGGAGATCACGCCGTTAATATTGCCGAAATGGTTGTAAAGATAGGGCATCAGCCTTTACTTAAACCCTTGATCGATATTCCTAAGATGACCGATATAGTTGTCCGGCGTCTAAATGATAGCCTGAATGCTTTTATGGAGATGGACAGCAGTAAAGCTCGAGAAATTGCAATAGAAGATGAGGTAGTGGATGAATTGGACGAAAGTATCCTCAAAGAATTATTATCAATTATGGCAGATGATGCTTCTGCTGTGGAGCAAGCCACTGCTTTAATTTTTATCAGTAGATTTCTGGAAAGAATCGGGGATCACTCTACCAATATTTGCGAACGGATAATCTATATGGATACAGGTTCTAGAGAGACATTTTAGTTTGAATTTCTAGACATACACCTCGATAATATGTTAGAATAAAGTCAATTATTGATAACTAAGATTATTAAGTAAATGAGGTGGAGTGGGTGTGTTAGATAGAGAGAGAACAGAAATAGGGAGACGAGTTTTAACAGTAACTTTAGTCGGTAATATTCTGTTATCGATATTGAAAATCGTGGTAGGTGTGGTGGCTGCTAGTGCGGCTTTAGTGGCAGACGGGTTTCATTCCATCTCGGATATTGCTTCTTCTGCCGGGGTACTGCTGGCTGTTATAATTGCCGAAAGACCGCCAGATGATAATCATCACTACGGTCACGGGCAGGCGGAGCCCCTGGCAGCAGCTGTCTTAGGGATAGTTCTTTTAATTACTGCCTCGCTGTTAGGTTACAATATGATAGAAAACTTATTGGCCGGTGAGGTTTCTATCCCAGGCAGGATGGCCATGTATGCTGCCGGCGCTTCTATCTTCGTAAAGGAGTTAATGTATCGGTATACAAAAAAAGCAGGTGATTCAATCAAAAACCAGGCTTTAATTGCTGACGCCTGGCATCACCGCAGCGATGCTCTTTCCTCGATTGCAGCTTTGCTGGGGATAGGAGCAGCCAGGATGGGTTTCTGGTATTTAGATCCTCTGGCCGGCTTCGTGGTGGCGATGCTGGTATTTAAGGTGGGGTTTGATATCTTACAGGAAGGTTTTGTTACCCTGCTGGGTCGGGCTCCTGATCCAGATAAAATGGATAAAATTCGCGAGATTGTAGAAGAGGTAGAAGGAGTGGAGGCGGCTTCAGAAGTAAAAGCTAGATATACTGGTTCGAAATTATATATAGATATTAAAATAAATGTTAAACCCGAATTGTCGGTCCGAGAAGGGCACGGCATAGCCGCCGAAACAAAAAGCCGTCTCTTAGCTGAATTTACCGAGGCCGAAGAAGTTCTGGTTCATGTCAACCCAGCAGAATGATCTTTGGCGGGAGACTTTTGCTTGCCTTCCGGTTACCCTGGCTGATATAATTAATTTAAATAGATAAATCAATAAAGCGGCAATGGGGGGTTATCGATGAACAAAGATGAATTTCGTCGTTCTGGATATGAAATGATCGACTGGATAGCTGATTATTTCGAGGAAGTGGACAAGTTTCCGGTTCAAGCTCAAGTAGAGCCGGGAGAGATCAAAGCTCAACTGCCATCAGCAGCTCCAGAAACAGGAGAAGATATGGCTGAAATCTGGCAGGATTTTCATGATATCATCATGCCCGGAGTTACTCACTGGCAGCACCCCGGCTGGTTCGCTTATTTCCCGGCCAACAACAGCCCGGCTTCGGTGTTAGGCGAACTCCTTTCGGCAGGGCTTGGGTCTCAGTGTATGGTCTGGGCCACCACTCCAGCCGCAGCGGAGTTGGAAGAAGTAGTGCTGGAATGGCTGCGAAAATTATTAGGTCTGCCTGCAGGTTTACATGGGGTAATTCAGGATACCGCTTCTACTGCTACTTTAACTGCCCTGCTGACAGCACGGGAAGCAGCCACTGATTTTGCCAGCAATGAAGAGGGTGTGCCCGGTAATCTTAGAGTCTATACTTCTGATCAAACCCATTCGAGTATCGAGAAGGGCATGAAAATCGCTGGTTATGGCCGGCAGAATTTGAGAAAAATTGCAACCGATGAAGAGTATGCTATGATTCCAGAAGAG
Source organism: Bacillota bacterium (assembly GCA_051745085.1). Taxonomy (GTDB): domain Bacteria; phylum Bacillota; class Halanaerobiia; order Halanaerobiales; family Halarsenatibacteraceae; genus Halonatronomonas. The sequence goes on from JBNJDR010000017.1 coordinate 20,248, forward strand.
CTGGAGCAGGCTATAAAAGCAGATGTCGAACAGGGTTATCAGCCAGCCTGTGTTGTCGCCACGATAGGCACCACCTCTTCTACCGCCATCGATCCTTTAGAAAAGATCGGGGAAATTTGTCAGGAATATGGCGTTTGGCTTCATGTAGATGCTGCCTTTGCTGGCACTGCTGCCATTTTAGAAGAAAAGCAGGATATACTGGCGGGAGCCGAATATTTAGATTCTTTTGTCTTCAATCCCCACAAGTGGATGCTGACTAACTTTGATTGCTCGGCTTATTTTGTTAAAGAACCAGAACTCCTGATCAAAACGATGGCTATCAATCCGGAATACTTAAAAACCGGCTTCGATGAGCAGGTCAATAATTATCGTGATTGGGGGATCCAGTTAGGCCGAAGGTTTAGAGCCCTCAAGTTATGGTTTGTCCTGAGAAGTTATGGTCGGAAAGGTCTGCAGGAGATTATCCGACAGCATATTGAGTGGGCAGAAAATTTTGCCGATCGGGTAAAAGAAACCGAGGATTTTGAGCTGCTGGCTCCGGTAACGACCAGTTTGGTCTGTTTCCGCTGGAACGGTGATACAACAGTTGATTTAAATGAGTTTAATAAGCGGTTATTGGCGAAGATTAACCAGACCGGTAAAGTTTTCCTAACCCATACTGTGCTGGATGATAAGTATACAATTCGCCTGGTTGTAGGTTCGCGGACTACCACGGCAGATAAGGTCAAGGAAGCATGGGAAATCATCACCCGCTCTGCTGCTAGCTTACAGGAAGAAGTGGTAAATTAATAGCTTGCATTTAGGTCTTTATTGTGATAATATTTACTACGGTAGATGTGATAGTATCTGTCACAAGGAGATGATGATTATATATTCGTTGATATTTATTGGGATATTACTATTTCTTAGTGGGTTATTAATTTATAAAAATGAATTTCAATTTATTGTTCAACAGGATAAGAAAGATGGCTCTGTTTTATATTCTTTACAGCAGTACCTGGGTCGATTTGCTATTTTTATCGGCCTGTTCACATTCTTTTTGCCTCTCTTAACTGCCTTTTTTGGCAATATGGCGATTAGTATGTATGCTGTGTTCTTTGCAGTTGGGGTAATCAGACTATTTTTGAAGTACGGTAAGTTTCTTTTTGCGAAATTAAGCCAGGAAATATCGAGTTTAAATTAAATATTTATGATAACACCGACCCGGGAGGGTCGGTTTTCTTTTTGCGGGTATAATTGCGGTGAGGGCAGGAATTTGTGCTTAAAACTAGAATAACTTAAGTAAGTGAAAATATATGGGAGGTTTTGCTGGTGACAGTTGAAAACGAAAACAAAGAATTAATGGCCTACTTGATTATGCTGCTCACTTTAACTCTGGCTTCCGGTATTGTCGGTTTGCTTCCGGGGGGCAGGCAGTTTATTACATATAATTTATCTCTACCTGCTCCGGTAACAGCAATAATTAATATGGCGATCGCACTCTTTTTCTATGGCCTGATTGGGCTATATGGTTTGAAGCTAAGCCGAGAGTTTAGCCTACCTGGTTTATTACCGGAGGAGTACCCGGGGCTGCTTTACTGGTTAGAACCTTTAGCCGCCGGTATCCTGCTGGCTGGACTTTATATCTTTTTAGACCTTAGCTTCGCTCCAGTCCATCAACTGGGATATTTACCCCGCCCGGAGCTGCCGATTGCCTTCTTTTCTGTAATAACTTCGGCCATCGGGATAGAATTACTTTACCGGTTATTTTTGATTCCTTTTTTAGGTTATTTGATTATATCACTATGGCGTACTTTCGGGGGGAGAGGCCTGGCCAGCCGGAAGCGAATTTTACAGAGGATATATTGGCCTCTGGCCGGAGTATCTGCTCTCGTGCTTACCGCTTCTCATTTTCCTAATATTATTTTTAATCACGGAGCAGAGATAGTTGGGCAGACTCCACCCATGCTGGTCCTGCAGCTTTTGCTTATGTACGGGTCGCTCTCTTTGCTGGCGGCCTGGCAGTTTAAACGGAATGGTTTTCTAGCGGCAGTTCAGGTTCACTTTTGGTTAGCTTTACTCTGGCAGATAGGCTGGGGTGTTATGGTTTGATTTTATTACTTATTGAGGTGTTAAAATAGATGAATTTAGAACAACTTAACGATAAATTAAAAAGTTTAAACGAGCTTACGTATTCCCGTCAGCTGCCAGCCCAGGAAGCTTCTTATGCTGAATTTCCGGACTTTTTAAACAAGCGGTTGAAGGGTACCTTACAGGATCAGGGAATAAACCGGCTTTATACCCACCAGGCTGCGGCGATCGACCTGGTTAACCAGGGAAAAGATGTGGTTGTGGTAACCCCCACCGCTTCCGGGAAGACGCTCTGCTACAATTTGCCGGTACTTAATCGAATATTAGAGAAAGAGGAGAGCCGGGCGCTTTATCTTTTTCCCACAAAAGCGCTGGCCCAGGACCAGCTCAATGAACTTATGGAACTGTCAGAACAGCTAGAAGCCGGGGTCAAAGTTTTCACTTATGATGGCGATACCAGGCCTTCGGTAAGGCGCAGCATCAGACAGGCCGGCCATATCGTACTCAGTAACCCTGATATGCTCCACACAGGAATTCTGCCCCATCATACCAAGTGGGTAAAACTTTTTGAGAACCTAGATTACGTTGTGATCGATGAGCTCCATAGTTATCGCGGGGTTTTTGGCAGTCACGTTGCTAACGTGATCAGGCGGCTGCGCCGCATAGCAAATTTTTACGGTTCTGATCCGATTTTCATTACAGCATCAGCAACTATCGCTAACCCGGCTGAACTTGCTTCCCGTCTGGTAGGTAAAGAGGTTAAGCTGGTAGACAATAACGGGGCTCCTTCCGGACCCAAAGATATTCTGTTTTATAATCCTCCCATCGTTAACAGGGAGCTGGGGATCAGGAAGAGTTACGTCAAGGAAAGTCGGAATCTGGCTCGGAGACTATTAAAGAATAAGATATCCACCATCATTTTTGCCCGGACCAGATTGAACACCGAACTTCTGCTTTCTTATCTGCAGGAGGATCTGCCCTCAGGGTTTAAGATCGCCGGTTACCGGGGCGGATATCTGCCTGATGAACGGCGGAAGATCGAGAGAGGACTGCGGGACGGGACGATTCAGGGGGTAGTAAGTACCAACGCCTTAGAGCTGGGGATAGACATCGGCCAGCTGGAAGCCTGTATCATCGCCGGTTATCCCGGCGCCGTTTCCTCGGTCTGGCAGCAGGCCGGTCGGGCCGGGCGGGGTCAGCAGCGGTCCCTGATCATCCTGGTGGCTTCTTCCAGTCCTTTAGACCAGTTTATGATTAAACATCCCGAATACTTCTTGAGTCAGCCTCCGGAGAGCGGTTTGATCAACCCAAATAATTTGTTAATATTGCTCTCCCATATCAAATGTGCAGCTTTCGAACTCCCCTTTAACGAAGGCGAAATCTTCGGCGTAGAATCAACCGAGGAGATCTTAGAATATCTGGTGGAGGAGAACATCCTGCATTATCGTCAGGGGAAATGGTACTGGATGACCGATAAGTATCCGGCGGAGGAGATAAGCCTGCGCAGTGCTTCCAGCGATGATTTCGCCGTTATCGATATGACGAATAACCGGAATCAGGTGATCGGTCGGGTCGATTATTTTAGCGCCCCCACTACCATCCATGAAAAAGCCATATATATTCACGGGGGTGAACAGTATCAGGTTCAGGAACTAGATTTTGCAGATAGGAGAGCGTTGGTAAAAAAGGTCGACGTTAATTATTACACCGATGCTTCTCTGGCGGTAGATTTACAGGTGCTGGAAGAGTTCGATACTGCTGGCGTTGCAGAGCAAACCTACAGTCACGGCGAAGTGGCAGTAACGGCCAGGGCAACCATGTTCAAGAAGGTTAAGTTTAATACGCATGAGAACGTTGGTTATGGCGATATCAACCTGCCTGAGCAGGAGATGCACACCACCGCTTACTGGTTGACAGCTCCGGAAAGCTTAAAGGCCACCCTGGGCCAGGATAAATTAGAAAATGGCCTGATCGGTCTGGCAAATTTGATTACAAATATAGCTCCGCTCTTCCTGCTGGCCGATCCTTCTGACCTTAACGATAAGGTGCAGGTGCGGTCTCCTTTTACCGGTCTGCCCACGGTTTTCTTTTACGACAGTTATCCAGGCGGAATCGGTTTAAGCGAAAAACTTTACCGGGTCCATTCTCGACTTCTGGATAAAGCGCACGAACTGCTGCAGGACTGTTCCTGTGAGCAGGGATGTCCTTCCTGTGTTGGTCCCGGCAGCGAAGTCGGCATTACCGCCAAAGAGGATGCCGATTTGATCCTCACCATATTAAGGAAAGGCGATAAATATGAACCTAAGAGATAAACTTAAAAATATGCCCGGCCGCTCCCGGGAGAAGTCCGGCAAACAGCCAGGAGCAGATAAGGGCAGCTCTCTTCCCGGTGAGCGGGGCCAGCATTATCTGCGGGTTGAGAGAATTTCGCTTCAGCATGAACACGGGGGTTATCGGCCAGATCAGCTTTCGCAGCAGGTATTTACAGAAGCCGGGTCGCTGTATAAATTTCCGCCCGGAATCGAGCGAGAGAAGCTGTTGTTTTTGGATACAGAAACAACCGGGCTGGCCGGGGGAGCAGGTACCTTCGCCTTTCTGGTCGGGTTAGCCTATTTTTCTGGTTCAGATCTGGTATTAGAACAGCACATGATGCGGGATTACGATGAAGAGTTAGAGCTACTCCTGCAGGTGGGTGAGAAACTCAAAGACCATCCTTATCCGGTTACCTTTAACGGTAAATCTTATGATCTTCCTTTGTTGAAAACCAGGTTTATCCTAAATCGGCTGGAGTTTCCGGATGTCTCAGGCCATTATGATCTTCTTCATCCCTGCCGAAGTGTATGGAAACACCTTCCTTCCTGTTCGTTGACCGCCCTGGAAAATGATCTACTGGACTTTCACCGCCAGGACGACATAGACGGAAGTCAGGTTCCAGAAATTTATTTTAACTATTTACAGAACAAAGATATGAACCTGCTGGAGCCGGTGTTAAGTCATAATAGATTAGATATAATTTCTCTGGTTAGTCTATCCTGCCATCTTGAAGATATCGTAAAGGCAGAGCCCAAAAATATCACCCCGTCTGAAGCCTATAACTTAGGGCGGCTGCATGAAAAAAGGGGGAGCAGAGAAGAGAGTATAGCTTATTTAGAACAGGCTCGAACTCAGGTCGATTCGCGCGCCCTTTTAACCAGGATAGATAAAAAATTGAGCTGGCAGTATAAGCGTTGTGATCAATACGAAGCAGCGGTGGCTATCTGGAACGAGATGGTGTCTGAGCAGAGAGGTGCACTTTTCCCCTGGGTTGAACTGGCTAAATATTACGAGCACCAAGTTAAAGATTATGAGAAGGCAGCAGAATTAGTGGAGTCAGCCCAGGATTATTTAATTCAGAAACGGTATTATATTTCTGGCTGGAAGAAAACGGCTCAGGAATTGGAGCATCGTTTGGCCAGGTTGAAAAAGAAACGGTCGTGAGGTGAGGTAAATGGTAGATTTAGGCCTGCAGGTGGTATATCTAATCCTTGTAATGTATGTGCTTTCCTTAAGTAGGGAACTGGGCCGATTTTTGATCTGCCTGTATTTAGGTGTTCCCGGAAGCAAGTTGAAGTTCGATCCTTTCAAGTTTCCCCATCGTTTAGAAATTTTCAATGGCGATAAATGGATAAGCTCCAATGAAGAAGATTTTTTAGCAGCTTATTATCGCTATGAACCAGCACGCCGCGGAGGATTTACCCTGTATTCCTTCCCCTGGCTGTTCGAATCAGCTGTTTTATTTGCCAGTTATGTGGTCCTGGATTATTCCGGTTCGTCGGAACTGGCTTATTACATCGTCTTGTTTTCGATGGTGATTGCCGGTATTATATTACTTTATCAACTTTTTGACTTCTGGCGGCAGAAGAAATACCGGGGAGATTTTATCGTGTTGTACGTCCTCTACCCCCAGGGGGCAGTAGGTCTGCTGATAATTTATTATCTTTTTCGTTTGTCGATGGTTTTTTTCCCCTAATTTTTCTGTCCTCAGGAAAAGATTTAAACCCTGCAGTATAATGTAATTTTTTACTGGACTTATTTCCTTAAAGATGCTATTATTAATAATAGTTACTGGTATATATAGGTAACGATAACTTCTTAACCTGAAGGGAGGAAATAAGTTGCGAAGTATTTTATTACTTGTTATTGTTTTAGTTGTTATTGTAGGAGTAACATTCGCCGTTGGTGAAAGGGGGCGAGCTCAACAGAATATGACTTCAGATAAAAATAGTGTTAACCTGGATATGTTCGAGCCGGATAGTTGCTGTGTAGTTCCAGAAAATGTTGATATAGATCTGTCTGATGTTGATGAAAACGATCCTCTTCTGGATGAATTAACTGAACTGCAGTACTATGTAACTCAGCAGGATGGGACAGAACCTCCGTTTGATAATAAATATTGGGATAACGAGGAACCGGGTATCTACGTTGATGTAGTTTCTGGGGAACCATTATTCAGCTCTAAAGATAAATTTAAATCTGGCTCTGGCTGGCCTAGTTTTACTCAGCCTCTGGTAGAAGATAATGTAGTGGAGGTGGAAGATACCAGTCTGGGTATGAGGCGGATCGAGGCCAGGAGCAAAGAGGCCGATTCACATTTAGGCCATGTTTTTCCTGATGGGCCTGAGCCCACTGGACTCAGATACTGCATTAATTCAGCAGCGCTACGTTTTATTCCGGCTGAATCTCTAGAAGAAGAAGGATACGGAGAGTTTACTGATCTATTCACAGAAGAAGAACTTGGGCAACGCGAGGCAGATAGCGAATCCAGCTTGATTCCGCTGGATCAGGAAATGGCTGATGTAGATACTGAGACCGCCACTTTTGCCTTAGGCTGATTCTGGGGCCCGGATGCCTACTTCGGTATTTTGCCAGGAGTAGTTAGGACCCGGGTCGGTTATGCCGGTGGCATAAGCGACAATCCCACTTATCGTAATATCGGTCAGCATTCTGAAACGATCCAGATCGAATATGATCCCGAAAAAATTAGTTATGAAGAACTATTTGATATTTTCTGGGATAACCATAATCCCTATTCTCAGAGCAGATCTCGACAGTATAGGAATATTCTCTTCTATCATAGTGAAGACCAGCGCCAGTTAGCGGAAGCCAAAGCCGAACAGGCAGCGGATCAATCTGGTCGGGAAGTGAAGACTGATATCGTTGAATCTGAAGAATTTCATTTAGCTGAAGATTATCACCAAAAGTATTATCTGCAGAGTAACAATATGTTCCAGGACCATTATCGGGATATTTACGATCTGCCCCAATTCATCGATTCTACTGCTGTAGCTAGAGTTAACGGTTACCTTGGTCGTTTTGGAAACGGAGAGCAGTTGTTAGAAGAGATGGATAAGCTTGGTTTAGATCAGGAGACAGCCAGATATCTGCTGGAGTATTATAATGTTCCAGAAGCAGACTGGCCTGATAATCTTTAATATATCCATAAAAAGAGCAGGTATTGTACCTGCTCTTTTCGTTTTCTTTATATGTTCGTTTAAAATTTAGCCCTGCTAAGAGAATGACCATTTAAAAAACAGGAAAAAGAAGGTATAATTAATTTAGTGAAGATGTTAGGAGGGCTAAGAAAGATGTCAACAGAATATTATCAGGAAGATATACATAATTTATTAGAAGAATTTACTGCTGATCAGGAAGCAGGTTTAAATAAGGACCAGGTAGAGCAGAAACTGAAAAAATACGGCAAAAACAAGATGAAGAAATCCAAAGGTGTTTCCGCCTGGAAGGTGCTTCTCAACCAGTTAAGAGATATATTGATTATAATATTGATAGTTGCTGCCATTCTGGCGTTTTTGATAGGAGATACTTTAGAAGCGGCGGCTATCTTAGTAGTGATCTTATTTAATACATTTATAGGCTTTATCACCGAATATCAAGCCCAGAAAGCTATGGCCTCGTTAAAGGATGTGCTCACCCAGAAAGCGGTGGTTGTTCGCGGGGGGGTAAAAAAGGAGATCGAGGCGGAGAATTTAGTACCGGGAGATATTATCTTCCTGGAGGAAGGCGACCAGGTTCCAGCCGATGCCCGTTTGCTTACAGCGCAGAATTTAAGCATTAATGAAGCTGCTTTGACCGGGGAATCGGAGAGCGTTAGCAAGGATGCTCAGGCAGAATTCACCGAGGATAAACCACTGGCTGAAAGAAGCAACATGGTCTACATGGGTACAACAGCGGTACGGGGCAAAGGTAAGGCCCTGGTTACAGCTACAGCTGAAGCTACTGAGATAGGTAAGATCGGGGCGATGCTGGATGAGACCAAGGAAGCTAAAACACCCCTGGAACAGCGCCTGGACAAGTTAGGGAAATCCCTTGTCGTTATAACCTTAATCGTCATAGCGGTATTAACGGTAATAGGGGTTTTAATGGGGCGTTCCTGGTATACCACCATTTCCACCGGGATCGCGCTGGCCATCGCTGCGGTTCCTGAAGGTCTGCCGATTATCGCTACGGTTACCCTGGCTATCGGAATGAACAAGATGGTCAAGAACAATGCTTTAACCCGGGAACTTCTGGCCGTGGAAACTCTTGGTTCTGTAACCACCATATGCACAGATAAAACTGGAACGATTACAGCTAACCAGATGACCCTACAAAAACTGTATCTTAATGATAAGGAGATTAACATAAGCGGAGTTGGCTATAAACCCGAGGGAGAATTTTATCGGCAGGGAGAGAAGATCGACCCAACGGAATCAGATATTAAGCGGGCTTTGCAGGCGGCTGCCCTCTGTACCAGTGCCGAGCTGCATAAAGAAGGGGAAGAGTGGAAAGTTGTAGGCGAACCAACCGAAGGAGCCCTCCTGACCGCTGCCGGCAAGGCTGGTTTTTTCAAGCAGGACCTCCATTCCCAGGGGTATGAGCAGATAGGAGAGATTCCTTTTAATTCTGATGAGATGTATATGGCAGCTGCTTATAGACTGCCCGATGGGGAACAGGAATTATACGTAAAAGGTTCTCCGGAAGTGGTGTTAGATAAATGCACCTCTCTGCTGATTAACGGGGAAGTGGTGGAGTTAACTGCGGAATATAGAGATAAAATAAAAGATAAGAATGTAGCTATGGGCAAAGAAGGCCTACGGATCCTGGGAGTAGCGTATCAGCAGGGCCAGCAGCTTGATTCATCTGAGCAGATCGATGAAGTTATAAAGGAAGGGCTTATCTTCATCGCTCTAACCGGAATCATTGATCCCCCCCGGGAGTCGGTTAAGCAGGCCCTCAAGGAGACTGAACAGGCCGGGATCTCCACTAAAATGATTACCGGAGATCAAAAGGATACCGCCCTGGCGATAGCCCAGGATATCGGTATTACAAAGAAGGGTAGAGCGGTTACAGGCCAGGAAATTTCGACAGCTAGTTCTGAGGAACTGCCTGCTTTGATTCGGGATAATTCGGTTTTCTGTCGGGTAACTCCGAAAAATAAACTGCAGATCATAGATACCTTAAACGCCGATGAAGAAATAACCGCGATGACCGGCGATGGCGTTAACGATGCCCCGGCCTTACAGAAAGCTGATATTGGAGTTTCTATGGGTAAACGGGGGACATCTGTGGCCCGCGAAGCTTCGGATATGGTTCTGCTCGATGACGATTTTGCTACCATAGTTAAGGCTGTCCGGGAAGGCAGAGTAATCTTTGATAATATTCAAAAATTTATTTATTATCTTTTTTCCAATAATCTGAGTAAGATCCTCTATATTTTCCTGGCGATCATCTTCCAGCTGCCTATGCCGTTAGTGGCGATGCAGATCCTCTGGATCAATGTGGTAATAGATGTCCTGCCAGCTCTGTCCCTGGCCTGGGAGAGTGAAGAACCAGATATTATGGAACGTGATCCAGAAGAACAAAATAAAGATATTATGGATGATAAATTTAAGCGGAAGGTCGGAATCCACAGCCTTTTATTAGCGCTTGGCCCTCTGGCTGTATTTGTCTGGACAATAATGAACGGCTATAGTTTAGAAATTAGTCAAACGATTAGCTTTGGTAGTTTAGCTTTTGTGCAGTTATTCCACGTTTTTAATGCCCGGCGGAAAACAGGACTAGCGTTTGGTAAAAAGCTCTTTACTAATAGATATCTCTGGCTGGCTGTAGGCCTTGGTTTTATGTTGCAGGTGGGAGCATTATATATTCCTTTCCTGCAGCGAATTTTATCTACCACCACCGTTCCCCTCAAGTTGTGGCTGCCGGCTTCTCTGGGGGTAATTCTTCCTATGTTAATAATTCAAGGGTTTAATTTGCGGGGAGAAAGAACATGAATTTAAACCATTTCCTATATTCACAAAATAAATATGATACTTTGCAGGAAAATTTTGTCTCATCTTGAATAATATTTATATGATTTTTCAACATCAATTTGAGCAAATTAGGTGGAGGAATTATTTTGCGAAAAAAAACTAGTGTCATTATCCTGATGTTGATAGTTGGGATAATTAGTCTTGTTTTAGTCTATCAATATAACGGATATAATAGCGATGAATCTGGAATTAAGGTGGGGGTTTTACTTAATTTAAGCGGCCCCAGTTCAGAGCTGGGTATCGATATAAGGGACGGTAGCTTGATGGCTGCTGAGAAAATTAATGAATCTGGGGGTATAATGGGAGAGAAGATTGATTTACAGGTGGTCGATTACCGTCTGGATCCGGAGATAGCCCGCGGGGCTCTGGTTGATTTTAAAGAAGCTGGAGTAGAAGTAGTAATAGGACCTGCCCTAAGTGAAATTATAGGGAGAACTTTAAATACGGCAAATGAACTTGATCTGCTTATCCTCAGCCCTATTTCCGGCAGCAGTCAACTTCAGACTGAAGATAATAACCTGGTCAGAATGGTGCCTGCTTCGGAGCAGGAGCAGAAGTGTATTGTTGAGCATATTATGACCAACACGCCTGCAGGTAAAACTGCCTTGATCTACGATAGAAGCAATTATGCTTTTGCTTCAGACTGGCGGATTCAGTTGGCCAATTTATTATTTAAACAGGGTGGGAGAGTGGTTGACTTAATCTCCTTAGATTTTTCTGAAGACCAGGATTACCAGCAGGTTATTTCTAGATTGGGGTCTACCCATGAAGCGTTGGTGATAGTGGCTAATCCTATTGACACTGCAATTTTACTTCAGCATTATGATCTTCGTTTTCGGAAGTCCGGAGAGAAGAAGAAACCAGTTTACGGGACCCGCTGGTCTTTTGATCAGATTTTGTTCCAGTATGGGGCTGGTGCAGTAGATGACTTGATCATTCCTCTTCCCTGGAAACAAGAACTAGAGTCTGAACTATCTCATGAGTTCAACCAGAGTTTTAAAGATACTTATAACCATTCACCTGATTTTGGCTCTTATTATGGTTACGAAGCGCTTTTCCTTCTGAAGGATGTACTGGCCAGAAATATCCCTTATCAAAGTCAAGAGATAAAAGAAGAAATATTAAAGGGAGATAGATTTTTTGGTTTGAGTGGGGATATATCTTTTAATCGATATGGAGATGCTGTCAGGAATATTTATCTTTATCAGGCCCAGGAGGGTGAATTCAGGAGGGTTGAGCCGAGGTGATTTCTAAGCGAAAAAATCATTCAATTTCATTTATTTTAACCGCCACTTTTATTGTCTTGATTGGTATTCCCTTATTGATTTTGGCAGGTTTTGTCTGGCGGTATTCATTGGCTCGAACCACGGAAGATATCAACCAGCAGAACTTAAATTTAGCCCGAAGTATGGCTGGGCAAATAGATGGATATCTTACTGCCCCAATTCAAGCAGCGCAAAATATAAAAAATTTCACCAGTCAGAACATCAGGGGAGAAGAGATTCAGAAAAATTATTTAGGACAGGTTCTAGCTGATAATGAACAGATTGAGTCTATACTCCTGACAGATGAGAATGGTGAAGTGGTCTCAAGTGTTCCGAATGAACTAAATATGAATGGTTTATTGATGGATATCCCTGCAGATTTCACCGAACAGGATGGATCTTTAAATTACTGGAGTAATACTTATACTTCTCATCGCAATCAAAACTTAACTACCCGGTTCGTCACCAAATATGCTGATGGCTTTATTTTTATGGAGATAGACTTAAGTCAATTGAATCAATATATCTCTGGATTAACGACCAACCACGATGTCTTAATTTTTGACAGGCAGGGTGTTCCTCTAGCCGGAACCCAGGATAAGCCGATTAGAGAGCAAAAAAATTATTATCAATATGATTTTGTCCGTCAGGCTCTTCGAGGAGAAGAAGCGGTAGGAAAACAGTTCAGCCCGCTTCAGAATAATATGCAGCTGATAAGCAGTACTCCTTTAGAAGATATAGGTTGGGCTGTAGCGGTATTCATGCCTGTCGAAGAAGCTTATACTCTGGTTAACCAGATATCTACCATACTCTTTATCGGGATAGCACTCGCTTTGACTCTGGGGATATTCGTTTCCTGGAGAAATTTGAAGTATATTACCGATCCTTTGCGAAAGCTTACCCAGGAGACAGAGAAAGTAGCGGCCGGCCATAGAGATACCCAGGATCTGGTTAGAATAGAAGGATATAAAGAAATAGAAAGGTTGACCTCCAGTTTTGGTAAAATGATCGGAGAAATTAAAGCGAAGGAAGAAGAAATAAATGCAAATCAACTGGAACTGCAGGCCAGTTATGAGCAGTTAGAAGCTTTTAATGAGGAAGTAACAAAATTACATGGGGAGCTAGAAGATTCTTACAGCCAGGTGAATGAGCAGTTGGAACAATTAGAAAAGATAATTTCTTTGACATCTAATCTTACTTCGGCAGCAGGTGTACGGGAGGAAGATTTTTTACGGGATCTATTAGCTACGGCAACACAAATCGTACCTGAGGCCGACTACGGGACGGTTTTTCGCTATGGAGAAGATAAGGTGAACTTCGTGGCGGCAATCGGCCATGATTACGATAAATTAAAAGATCTTGAAATTGAAAAGGAAGTTTTTGCCCGGGAAGGTAATGAGGAAATAAAAATAATCAAGAATATCCATGATACGACAGCTCCTTACCTTAACCCAGAGATGAAAGCAAAATATCTCCAGGCTGCTCAAAAGATCGGAGAAACGATGACATTTGATCTTTATGTAGAAGGAGATAAAAAAATCGGGTTGAGTTTGGATACCTCTGCAAATCAGCAAAATAATTTCAATAAAAGTTCTGAAAAAGCCATGCAGGCATTTTATAGTATAGCTTCGGCATTTTATTCTGTGCAGTATTATAATGCTCTTCAGTCAGAATTCCATCAGGAAATTTTAGCTTCCATGTTACGTTTGTTGTCCATCCACGATCAATATACAGAATCTCATTCACAAAACGTAGGTGAATTATCTCGTCAGCTGGCCCAGGAGTTGGAGTTATCAAAAGAAGAGGTTAAAAATGCATATTGGGCGGGATTGGTCCATGATATCGGGAAGACATTGATTTCGGATAAAATTTTAAATAAAGATAGTAGATTAGACCCGGATGAATTTAAGGTTATTGAGGATCACCCCCGTTGGGGCTATGAAGCATTGAAGACTTCCTCGCGGCTGGAAAAAATAGCTCAGTATGTCTTATACCACCATGAAAGGATAGATGGAGAAGGTTATCCAGTTGGATTAACAGGAGAGGAAATACCTGAAGTAGCAAAAATAATTCATGTAGCCGATGCCTGGGATGCTATGACCTCGAAAAGATCATATCGAGATCCCCTTTCTAGAGAAGAAGCCATAAAAGAATTGCGGGTTAATGCCGGGAGCCAGTTTTCTGAAAAAGTTATAGCTGCGTTTTTTAGCTTATATGATAAGGGAGAATCATAACAAAAATAGATAACAAAGAAAAAAGCGGCCGGATTTACCGGCCGCTTGTGTATTTTGAATTTAGATAAAATTATTATTTTAAATAACCTTTTAATTCTTTACTTCTGGTCGGATGTCTTAATTTCCGTAAAGCTTTAGCCTGAATTTGTCTGATTCGTTCTCGGGTGACTCCGAACTCGTTACCCACTTCTTCTAGAGTCCTCTGTCGTCCGTCTTCTAAACCATATCTTAACTCAAGTACTCGCTTTTCTCTATCGGTTAGAGTATCCAGGACCTCGTCTAACTGATCCTTTAATAATTCTGAAGAAGCCAGTAGGTCTGGTGATGGTGAATCCTGGTCTTCGATGAAATCTTTAAGCTGGCTGTCATTTTCTTCGCCGATAGGGGTGTCAAGTGAGGCTGGTTGTTGATTAATAGTTAATTTCTTAACTTCGAGGACTTTTTCCGGGTCCATATCCATCTCTTGTCCAATTTCTTCTGGAGTTGGTTCTCTATCCAGTTCTTTGTTCAGGCGTTTTTCTACCCTTTTTAATTTATTCATAGTTTCGACCATGTGGACGGGAATCCTGATCGTTCTAGCTTGATCAGCTAAGGACCGGGTGATCGATTGTCTTATCCACCAGGTTGCGTAGGTACTAAATTTATAACCTTTGGTGTAGTCAAATTTTTCAACAGCTTTCATTAAACCTTTATTTCCTTCTTGAATTAAGTCCAGAAAAGACATCCCCTGGCCTACATATTTTTTGGCAATACTTACAACAAGACGCAGGTTCGCTTCAGTCAATTCTTGTTTGGCCTGCTTATCGCCCTGTTCAATACGTTTAGCTAATTCTACTTCTTCTTCTTTAGTCAGGAGGTCAACTTTTCCCATTTCCTTCAGATACACACGCACCGGATCGTCGATTCCTGCTCCAGCAGGGATTGAAAGATCATAATCTTTCTCTTCCTCTTCAGTCTCTTCAGCTTCAGTATTCTCGGTATCTTTTTGACTCATTATGAACTCCTCCTCGTTGCTGTTACCCAGCACAATAAATTATTATACTACATATAGGAGTAAATGTCAAATTAATTCAGGTAGTCTTTGAATAAGCCAGATTATGAGAGGGATAGAAGCCAGACTTAACAATGTTGTGAGAAAAACAGCTTCTGAAGCCAACTGGAGATCACCCTCGTACCTGGCTGCAAATATTACGCTGTTGGCGGCAATAGGCATCGCTGCCTGAATTACAATAATGCCGGCTAACATAGGAGGGACAGGCAAATTGATCAAGATGAGTAAAATAAAAATCGGTATAATCAGGAGCCTTAATAAGCTTAAAAAGATCAAACGGGGTTTTATTATTACCTTTTTCAAACTGATACCATAGAGAGAACTTCCTATGATTAACATCGATAAAGGAAAGGTTGAATTACCCACTAGATCAATCGCCTTATGGACAGGGGCGGGAAATCTTAAGCCGGTAAAGAATAAAAATAATCCAACTATTATAGCAATTATACCATGATTGAAGATATTTTTGAAGTTAGATTTTGTTTTTTGAACTCTTGATTTGAGCAAATAAACCCCATAGGTCCAGATAATAATATTGAAGGGAATCATTCCTAACGAACCATAAAATATTCCCTGTTCAGGGTAAACTGCGCCGATTATGGGCAGGCCCATATAGCCGACATTAGAAAATATTATTAAAAATTCAAAGGTTCTTTTCACTGTGGTATCAGCAGATAAAAATCTTTTGAAAAAAGAGGCAGACAGGATGAACAGTAAATAAACCAGGGCCCAGGTGATGAAAAGTATTTTTACATTGGTGATTAATTCTGGCTTTATCTCTACCACCATAGCTGAAATTATTAATAAAGGAAGAACATAATCGAGTAATAATTTAAATAGGAAATCCTGGTTGGATTTCGTGATTATTTTTTTAGCGCGGAGAAAATAACCATAAAAAAGAATCAGAAATAATGCCAGGATCTGTTCGATGATTATTTGGAAGGGCATAATTTAACTCCTTTCGATTCTTCTTCTTATTAGAATAGCAGATAATCACAAATAATTCAAAGACCCCTTAAGAGCGACCCCCTCCTTACCACCTCCGTTTCAAGTCCGTTTAAACTCTACTGCCAGCAGCAATATTTTTTATAAATAATTATAAAAGGCTTTTTTCCAGGTTATGCAGGAATAACGGTAAAGATTAAGAATTAATTAAGTATAGACTGGATTAATTAAGTAAAGAAGGTGAGTGGGAAATGCTGAATTCAATTCCAGGTAAAGAGTTATATCAAGCTATAGAAGCAAGGGAATCGCGGCGAAAGTTTAAGTCTCGGCCTCTGCCTCAGGAACAGATTGACATGCTTAAAGCCCGGGGAGACAAGATCGAAGAGATTTGTCCCGCGGTTAAAATAGAGATAAAATCTGAAGGATTCGAACGGGTGAGTAAAAATATTTTTGGTCTTTATGGTTTGATTTCGGGAGCCTGGAGTTATGGAGTTGTTATCGCTGATACTTCCTGCAATAACTATCAGGAACAGGCAGGTTATGGCGGAGAAATTTTAGTATTATCTGCAGAGGCTGCCGGTATAGATAGCTGTTGGATTGGTGGGTTTTATGATAGAGAAGCTTTAATGAAAGAGGTCGACATAAGAGAAGGCCAGGAGATCATGGCGATAATTGCTTTAGGTCAGGCTAAGGCCAAAACGACCATTTCGGAAAAAGTGGTGAAGCTGGTCTCTGGCAGTAAAAAGAGAAAAGAGTTAGATGAACTCTGCCTGCCGGAATTTAAAGAGGAGTGGCCGGAGTGGATAAAAACAGCGGTCAAGGCAGCCCGTTTAGCTCCGTCCGCCGTAAATAGGCAGCCCTGGAGATTCAAGGTGGAAGACGATACCCTTATTTTATTGGCTGCCGCGGAGGAAGATAAAGGGAGCGTTTCACCTCTGCTGGATTGCGGAATAGCCCTAGCTCATCTTGAATTAGGTGCCGCCTGGATAGAGGATGAAATTAAAGTGGAATTTTTAGAAACGCCTGAAGTGGCTAGCTTAACCAGAGCCCAGGGGTAACTCAAGAAGGGAAGGTGCTGATATCATGGACGATTTAAAGGATGTCCCTAAACCTAAAGAGATTTCGCCAGAGTATGACAGCTTCAAAATTGCGTTTCTTTATTTGATTATAGCGGGACTCTGGATAACTTTCTCTGATCAATTAGTATTTTTCCTCTTTGGGGAAGGGAGAAACAATTTGTTCGCCCAGATTTATAAGGGATTATTTTTTGTTTCTCTCACCTCTTTTTTACTATATGTAGTTTTAAAGAAGCGGATCCTCAGTTACCGGAGCGTTGCCGATAAGTTATATCAAAGTTACAATGAATTAGAAAGTACGACAGAGGAACTGATGGCTACTGAGGTAGAGTTGGAAGAGAAAATAGAAGAATTAAAAAAGGGTAAAGCCAAGATATATCAGCAAGCTTATTACGACCAGCTTACCGGCCTTCCCGGCAAAAACATGTTGATGGAGCAGGTTCAGCAGCGGACAGGTTCGGATGCATCGTTATACTTTTTAATGTTAGATTTAGATGACTTTAAAAAAATCAATGATTATCACGGCCATAAGTTTGGGGATGAACTATTAAAAGAGCTGGCCCGGAAGTTTAGCTATTCAATAGACGAAAAGGTAGAAATTTATAGATTAGGTGGAGACGAATTTGGATTTTTGCTTGAACCTACAGATAACAAGAGGAACTTACAAGAGTTGATTCAGCAAATTCAGGACTTGTTTGCTGAACCTTTTATTATAAACGGTCATCATATCTTCTCTTCCTGTAGTATGGGTATCGTCAGTTATCCCGATTATGCTGATTCAGCCCTGGAACTATTAAAAAAAAGTGAAACTGCGATGTATCGGGCCAAAGAAAAAGGTAAAAATATATACGAGTTTTATCAGCCGGAGATGGAACAGGAAATAGCCGAGCATCTTCAACTGGATAAGGATTTACGCGAAGCCTTGAGTGAAGAGCAGTTCGAACTTTTTTACCAACCTATTTATGACCTGGCTGCAGATAGAATAATCAGTCTTGAAGCTTTAATCCGCTGGCAAAAACCAGGGGAAGGGTATATTCGGCCTGCCCAATTCATTCCTTTTGCTGAAAAGATTGGTCTGATTAATGCGATAGGCAATTGGGTGATAGAGGAAGTTTGTCGACAGCGCCGCGAGTGGGATAAACTTGGTTATCAGGATATAGAGATAACTTTTAACGTTTCGGCCCGGCAGATTAATGAGATCGAGTTTTATCATACATTAGAAGCGGCCATAGCTGAATGTGAAATCAAGCCTGAAAATTTGATGATCGAAATAACAGAAAGTGTTATCATGGAGAACTTCGAGAGCAATATTGATTTTCTCAAGAAGATCACCAGGATGGGAGTTAAAATATCCTTAGATGATTTTGGAACCGGGTATTCCTCTCTGAATTATCTCTTGAAACTGCCGATTAATAATCTGAAGATAGATAAGTCATTTATCGATGGAATATCCCAGAACAAAAAACAGGATGAGATAATCAGTTCTATTATTGATTTAGCCAAGGTGATCGGTTTAGATGTTATCGTTGAAGGCATCGAAACCAGGGAACAGTTAGAATTGATCAAACAAAAGAATGCCGACCAGGGCCAGGGCTATTATCTAGCCCGGCCTCAGCCGGCAGTCGAGATCGATAAACTATTATTAAATCAAACTAATTCTTCTTGAATTACTAACTTATTCTGCGTGCTTAAATCGATCCTGTTGGTCCATTTATGATGATCATCGATAATCCTAACTACAGGGCAGGAGGGTTCTTCCTGGTTTTGAGCAACAACTATAGCCTCTCTGCCATTGCTTAGTTTTACTTTGCTTCCATTAGGATAAAAGGGTACAATTTTGACCAATTGTTTAACGAAAGTGGGATCAAAATGCTTCTCTTGTTCCGAGTAGATTAAGCCTAGAGCCTTGCTGATCGGCCAGCGGGGCCGGTAGACCCGGTCGCTAGTTAGAGCATCATAAACGTCTGCTACCGCCGTTATTTTAGGAAAAACGTGCAGGTCGTTACTTTTTACACCCCGGGGATATCCCCCCCCGTTAAACTTTTCATGGTGGCCCAGAACTACGGCCAAAGATGTGGAACTTATATTGTTAACTTCTTTCAATTTTTCGTAACCCAGGCGGGGGTGTTCCCGGATTATTTCGAATTCTTCATCGGTCAACTTGCCGGGTTTATTTAAAATTTCTTCTGGAATTACTGCTTTGCCCAGGTCGTGCAGGATGGTACCCAGGCCCAGTTTTTGTAATTGAGGCCGGTTAAAACCGCTGTTTTTTCCCATCAATAAAGTGAGTACGGTAACATTGATCGAGTGAGCGAAGGTATAATCGTCCTGGTTTTTTAGGTCGACAATATTATAAAGAACTTCATCACTGCTTAGGATTTCATCGATCAGGTCACTGACATACCGTTTTAACTGCTGGGTATCTTCCTGAGATATTTCACCTTCAGAGGCAATTTTCTCGTAGACTTTTCGGGTTATCATTTTCCCCTGCTGGCGGGTATGTTCTTTAATGACGTCGTTAATTTCGATATCATGAGACAACTCGTCATTGACATATATATAGTTAATGCCGAGATTCTTAAATTTACTTATGTACTGGTTCAGATTGGTCTGTCCGGCCGAAAGTAAACAGGTATTTTCTTGAAATATTGATTTGGCTAGAGTCATTTCTGAGGTCAGATTTTCAACTTTTACTAGACGCATGTTTATACTCCTTATCTTAGGTTAGTAAGCTTATCTTCTCAATTTTTAGTTGATTATACAGCTTAAATAATAATATAATGATATTATAACAGATATCCTAAAAATAATACAAGCAAAAATTAAGGTGGAGGTGAATTATTGTGCCAGTATATACTTATAAATGCCGCAAATGTGAGCAT
>JBNJDR010000018.1:0-31985 GCA_051745085.1 Bacillota bacterium
GCTTTATATGATGTAGCAGAATATTATTTAAAGCTTGAGGACTTCAATTTAGATCAGGTCATCGAAAATCGCCTGCTGGAGGATCTATAAATGGACGAAACAGCAAATACTGATGGTAATGAAATTTTAATTTTAGATAATATTGGGGAGTTAATCACCTGCAGCGATCCCTGGCTGATCAGAGAGGCAGCATTAATCATAGATGAAAGTACAGGTAAGATAAAAGACCTGGGGCCGCGAGAAGAAATGCAAGCTAAGTATGATTTTTCCTCTGGGAAATTAGTGGATGTTGATAAATCTCCGGTGCTGCCAGGTTTTATAGATCCTCATACGCATTTTGTTTTTGGCGGTTATCGAGAAGATGAGTATCTCTGGCGGTTAGAGGGCCAGTCCTATGCTGAGATCATGGAAAAAGGCGGAGGCATAATTAACACGGTTGCTGCCACCAGAGCTGCATCGTTTAACAATTTGTACGATACAGGCTATGCCCGACTCAATAGTTATTTAGCCCAGGGAGTAACTACAATCGAAGGGAAAAGCGGCTATGGTTTAAAATTAGAAGCGGAGTTAAAACAACTCGATGTTATGCGAAAATTACATGAAGATCATCCGCTTGATATCGTGCAGACATTCATGGGTGCCCATAGCGTAAGCGAAGAGTTTTCTGGTAATCAAACTGGATTCGTAAATTATGTAATTGAAGAGATGCTTCCGGAAGTCGCTAAACGCAGCGATGTTAATTTTTGTGATGTTTTTTGCGATCAAGGGGTCTTTACGGTTGAAGAGACCCGGAAAATACTGAAGAGAGCCCAGGAACTTGGTTTTAAAGCAAAACTTCATGTGGATGAAATCGCTTATGTGGGAGGGGCAGAACTTGCGGCTGAACTTAAGGCAATTTCTGCCGAACATCTTTTGAAGGTATCTGATCAGGGCATAAAAGATATGAAAGAAGCAGGGGTAGTACCGGTAATCCTACCTTTAACTGCTTTTAGTTTACAGGAAGAATACGCTCCAGCTAAAAAGATGGCTGCAGAAGGATTGGATATAGCCATAGCTACCGATTTTAATCCAGGGAGTTCATACTCCAATTCTGTTCCTTTATTATTAAATTTGGCTGCCAGTAAAATGAAATTAGAGATTAAAGATGTTGTGAATTCTTTTACAATAAATGCGGCAAAAGCTATAGACCGCGAAGATGAGATCGGCAGTCTGGAACCAGGCAAATATGCAGATATTTTAGTTTTAGATGCTCCTTCGTATAAACATCTCATTTATAAAATTGGCGGGAATGTGGTGGATAAAGTTTATAAAAAAGGTCTATTGGTTCATAAAAAAGAAAAACTATATTATGAAAAATAATAATTAGGAGTGAAACATATGAGTTTTTCAGATTATACTTTAGAGGAATTTTGTTTAGAGCTTGCTTCAAACAATGCTACCCCTGGTGGAGGTAGCGTGGCGGCTCTGGGTGCAGCTTTAAGTTCTGCTTTATTGAACATGGTTATAGAATTAACCGAAGATAATACAGGACTGGATTCTTTTAAAACTGATTTACAGAAGGATATTAAAGATTCCTTTTACTTAATGGATAAAGATAGCGATAGCTTTGATTTAGTTATGAAAGCTTTCAAGCTGCCTAAAGAAACCAAAGAAGAAAAAGCTAAACGGAAAGAATTAATCCAGGAAGGTTTAAAGGAAGCTAGCTTGACACCTCTGGATACGATGAAACTTGCATATAAACTTTTAGAAATTTCGATAAAGGTTGCCCGGGAAGGAAACGAAAATGCTATTACAGATGCGGGCACCGCAGGTTACATGGCTTTCACAGCTTTAAAAAGCGCTCACTTTAATGTTTTAATAAATACTGCTTCAATCGATGACAAGAAATTTGTGACCAGTACAGAAAAAGAAGCTGAGTTAATGATAGAGGATTCTAAAGATCTACTGGATGAGTTGAATTTTATCGTTGTAAATTCAATTTCTAGTTAATTGTACTTTTCAGCTGATCAGCCTAAGTTTACCTGAAAATCAAGTATTTCTAATAAGAATTCCCCAACCTTCGTAAAATAAGTATTTTACGAAGGTTGGGGAAAATTTACTTGTATGGCTTATACTAAATAAGAGTTGAAACCAATTAAGATATCATTTATGATATCTTTATATTTTAAAATTTTAAGAGCTTTTAATCGGAACCTCTATTCGATCTCCTGGTTTGATATCGGTGTTGTTCATCTCATTGATCTCTACGATCTCAAAAATTACTTTACGTATATCGGTATCATATCCATAAATATCTCGGGCTATAGACCATAAGGTATCTCCAGACCTGACTACAACTTCTCGATAATATGTATTATCTCCAGAAGAAGTTGTGGGAACCAATAAAAATATACATATAAGCGAGATTACTAACACGGCTGCAAATACAAAAGATTTTTTCTTTAAACTTCTCATTACCTACACCCCTTTGCAAACTTTTGTTCAGTACTGATGTTCACATTATAGCAAAACGTAAGTTCGTTGTCAAGTATTTTTATAATTATAGAACTATTGTTTGTTATGGTGAAATATTTATGATATAATGACGATATAAATAATCTTTGGCATCTTATACTGGAGGGATAACATGAATGATTTAAGCGAGCGGCAGAAACAGATTTTAAAACACATAATCAATGAATATAATACTAAGGGGTATCCTCCATCCGTACGAGAAATTGGTAAAGCGGTTGGTTTAAAATCGCCTGCTTCTGTTCATAATCATCTAAAAACCCTGGAGAAGTTGAATTATATTAAAAGAGATCCAGATAAGCCCAGGGCCATAGAAATTTTAAAAGGTAATGAAGGCAAGGTCAGAAATGAAGAAATAGTGAACATCCCTATCCTCGGTAAAGTAACTGCTGGTATCCCTGTTTTAGCTGATGAAAATATAGAAGACTACTTTCCCCTCCCGATAAATTACTTTAAATCCGGGAACAATGATGTTTTTATGCTGCAGGTTGATGGAGAAAGTATGATTAATGCAGGAATCCATGATGGGGATTATGTCATTGCGAAGAAACAGCAAAAAGCTAACAACGGAGATATAATTATAGCCTTACTTGAAGATGAAACTACCGTTAAGAGATATATAAAAAGAAAAGATTATGTAGAATTACTTCCAGAAAATGATGATTTCAGCCCTATTAAGACTCAGAACATAGCAGTTTTAGGTAAGGTTATTGGATTATTTAGGAGTATCGATTAAAACATATCTTATAGACTTAAAATATAATTAAAAGAGGCCTGTTTCCCGGAATAATCGGGAACAGGCCTCTCTTTGTTTTTATTATTATTTTTGAATTTTAAAATACGAAGTCTTTAAAAGTAGATCCAGATTTGCGTAATTGGTTTAGGGCTTTGATCGTAGAACCCTGCTGGTAATAAGTTATACCTAATAAGAGATGGGTATAATCATTACGCTGGATACTAAGGGACCGTTTTAAAATCAGTTCGGCCTCTTTATTTTTGTCCAGTTCGATATAAGCAGCAGCTTGATAATTCAACGGCCAGATATTATCTTCATCGATCCGGATAATATCGTCAAAAACCGCGATGGCCGCTTCATATTCGTCATAAATCACATGATAAAATGCTTGATAATTTAGGTAGAGGAGTTTATCGCTAGATTTATCTATTTTTTTTAGTTCTCTATGATACATTTCATTAAATCGAGCTTTAGAAAAATCTTCTTCAAATCCTTCCAGTAACTCCATCGTCTCCTGGATCATCCCCTGGTTGGCCATAGTAATGGCTAACCGGTAATTGTTAGCTAAGGAATCTGGATTAACATCATTTAAGTGCACAGCTTTTTCATAATGCCGCTGCCAGTATTCTTCGTATTCTCCTGCTGCTGCAGTAGTTCCATTCGTTAAGCTCATAGTGAGAACTAAAACAGTTATAACAGATATTATTAATATAATTTGTTTTTGCATTGTTATCCCAACCTTAAAAGATATCACTTTCTTTTAACCTAGTAACTGCCTCTTCAATTCTTCTTTCTGGAATCGTGAGAGCAATTCGAACATAATTTTTACCTTCCTCGCCGTAGCCGATACCCGGAGTGAAGAAAACGCCGGTTTTTTGAAATACTTGTTTGGAAAATTCCTCTCCAGAGGAAAATCCTGCGGGAACTTCGGCCCAAATATAAAAGCTAGCTTTATTTTTAGGTACCTGCCAACCCAGTCCATTCAACTCAGAGACAACCAGGTCTCTTCTTCTCTTGTACATTTCACAGGCTTCTTCAACAGCAGTTCCATCTCCCTCTAAAGCGGTAATCCCAGCTCTTTGAATAGCTTCAAAGATACCAGAATCAATATTCGTCTTAATCCTGCCTAAGGCTTCTATGACTTCTCTATTACCAACTGCCCAGCCTATTCTCCAGCCAGTCATATTAAAAGTTTTCGAAAGAGAACCAAATTCTATACCGACCTCTTTCGCTCCATCTAATTCTAAAAAACTGAGAGGTTCTTCTTCTCCAAAGCTAACTTCTGTATAAGCTGAATCATGGGCTATTATAAAATCATATTTTTTTGCATATGAAATCATTTCTGCAAAGAATTCTTTATTAGCGGTAGCAGCTGTAGGATTGTTAGGATAATTTAAGAATAATAATTTAGTTTGTTGTAGAGTTTTCTCGTCAACCTGGCTGAGATCAACTAAAAAATCATTTTCCTTTTTAAGAGGAACAAACTCCACCTCTCCTCCAGCCAGCAAAACTGCTGTTTTATATACAGGATAACCTGGATCCGGCACTAAAGCAGTATCTCCTGGATTGACAAAACAAAAAGGCAGGTGAGCTAATCCTTCTTTTGAACCGATTAAAGAGATAACCTCTTTTTCTGGATCTAAATTTACTCCAAATCTTTTTTTATACCAATCTGTTACAGCTGTTCTGTACTCGAGCAACCCTTCATAAGAGGGGTAACTATGAGTTGCAGGATCCTGAACAGATTTTATCATACTCTCTACTATAAATTCCGGGGTTGGTTTATCTGGATCACCAATCCCAAAGCTGATCACGTCCACACCGTCTGCTTTAGCATTATTAATCATTTTATCAATCTCTGCGAACAAATATGGGGGTAAATCACTAATTCTCTTTGCTTGCTCCATTTTAATCACCTCAATTTATTAGATTATTAAAGTTCTTCATTACTATCCATTATATACTAAGTGCTCCCGTATATACAAGTTTAGATTTACCTTCGATATAAATACCATCATTTAACCATTCTACTGCAAGGGTTCCTCCAGGAAGGTGGATTTTAGCTGTTTTCTCCACCAGGTCATTGAGAGATCCGGCAGTTAAAGTGGCTGCTGCCCCTGTCCCGCAGGCCATCGTAGCCCCTGCTCCTCTCTCCCAGACATTTACCTTAATATTATCCCGGTCGATGATATGAGCAAATTCAACGTTAGTTTTTTCAGGGAAAATGCGGGCGTTTTCGAGTATTTTGCCCCATTCTACCCAGGGTAATAGGTCAGGATCTTTCTTAACAAAGATTATGGTGTGCGGGTTTCCCATTGAAACTACATTTATAATGAACTTCTGGTCCTTGATCGTGATTTCTTCATTTATAACTTTGTTTTTCTTGAGTTCCGGCCATCTAACTGGTAAGTTTTCGAATTCGGTCATCGGGTCGCCTAGATTAACTCTCACTCTGGCTTCGTTGTTATCCAGGTTCAATTCTTTCAGTTCAGGAATAATCAAGCCTGCTCCTGTCTTAAGCTGGAGTTTGGATTCATTAGACAGCCCTGTGGTTTTAATGTAATGGGAGATGCATCTTATTCCGTTACCGCACATCTCGGCCATGGAGCCGTCGGAATTATGAATTTTAATCTCAAAATCATATTTAGACTCTGCTGGAGTAGATAAAATTTCTAAAATGCCGTCAGCACCCACCCCGAATCTACGCTTACAGATTCTTTTCACCAGGTCTCTGTCATCGAGTAAATATTCATCGTCCGTATTATCAATAACTACGAAGTCATTACCTAAACCGTGCATTTTAGTAAATTTGATTTCCATTGTTTTTGCCCTCCTTTTAAGATATCGAATTTATTTCGGGCTAAATCCGAAAGATAGATCGACAAATCTGGCTTAAACCAGTGGTCAGGGTTTATCCAGATATTTTTATCGTTTCTCCGCAGATAAGTGAGCTGTCTTTTGGCCAGATGACGGGAGCCCTGCTTTATTTTGGCGATGGCAGTCGCCTTATCATATTTACCATTGTAATAGTCGATCACCTCTTTATAACCCAGGGCCTGTTTGGCGGTCCTGCTCATGGCAAAGGTATTGGTGACATATTTAACTTCAGCAAATAAACCCTGTTCAACCATCTCTTCCACTCGCTGATTAATTTTATCATAAAGTTTTTGCCGATCCTGCTTTAGGGCAATCTGCAGGTAATTAAACCTGCTGCTCTGCTTCTTCTGGCGATATTCGTAATAAGTTCGAGTTTTCCCGGTTAGATGATATATCTCCAGGGCACGGATAACCCTCCGACTGTCATTGGGATGGATCCGAGCTGCATAATCCGGGTCTATCGAAGTTAGATATGTATGCAGTCTATTTTTATCTATCCTGCTGAGCTCTTCTTTGTATTTTTTTCGGTACTCATTATGGGGCAGCTGGGGCAGCATAAAACCCTCTACCACAGCTTTGATGTACATGGTGGTACCTCCGACCAGGATAGGTAATTTATCTCTGGCCAAAATTTCCTGGATTTTAGTTTCTGCCAATCGTTTAAATTCGGCCGCTGAAAAATCTTCTTCCGGACTGCAGATATCGAGGAGATGATGAGGTATCTTTTTTCGGGTCTCCTGATCGACCTTATCAGTTCCGATGTCCATATGCCGGTAAATTTGCATCGAGTCAGCTGATATTATTTCGCCTTCGAGCAGTTGGGCTAATTTAAGGGAAAGTCCAGTCTTACCGCTGGCAGTCGGGCCGGTTATGACAAGAAGATCAGGTTTACTCATATCTTTCCACCTGCTGTTTGAGCTCATCTAAAGAATAATCAAGAATGATAGGGCGATAATGTGGGCAGTAGTACGGATTGGAAGTTTCAAATAGCCTGGTGATGATTACCGCCATTTCTTGATGTTCCAGGCGTTTCCCTTCTTTGATGGCTTTACGACAGGAATTATACTTAAGCGCTTCATCTACCAATTCGCTTTTTTCAGTCATATTGGTGGTTTCCAGGAGATGATTGATAATATCTAAAACGTTTTCTTCAGGTGCATTTTCCGGAAGGAAGAAGGGAACTGCAGCCAGGGCGTAACTTGCTGGTCCGAATTCTTCGATCTCGAATCCAATTTTTTCGAGTTCTGAGCGTATTTCCAGTAATATTTCTTTTTCCTGAGCGGTTAGATTCAATGAAATGGGGGTTAAGAGCATCCGGCTGGGATTTGTCTTAGTATCTATTTTTTCTTTTAACTCTTCAAAGATTATACGTTCGTGGGCATTATGTTGATCTACTAAAAGCAATCCATCCTCGGATTCGACCACGATAAAGAGGTTATGAAGCTGACCGATTACAGTTCTCCTCTCTGCAGGGGATGATTCCTGAACTTGTTTACTTCCCTGCCCCTGGGACTGAGCGTCAGATCGTTCTGGGGTTCGGTCAGTGATATTAGCTTGTGGTCCTTGTGGTCCTGGTCTATCGCTCCGGCTGTCCTCTTTGATCATATTCCCGGTTAGGTCCAGACGCGACGGTAGGTATTCTACCGGTTTATGCTGTTCCGATTTCGGTCTTGACTTCCTGGTATAGTCTAGTTTATCATGATGTTTTCCCTTACCAGTATAACTATGGTAAGTAGGTTTACCGTTCTGCTGCAGGATATCTTTTATATTGCTTTTAATCGTTCTTTTGATGTCTTTTCCCCGGCTGAATTTTATCTCTCTTTTGGTAGGATGGACGTTGACATCTACCAGGATGGGATTAAGATCTATATTTAAGAATACGATCGGGTATTTTTTTATCCCGTACATTTCCCTGTATGCCTCTTCCACCGCCAGACGTAAATATTTGTTATATACAGGCCGTTTATTGACGAAATAGAATTGATGCTGTCGGGAAGAACGGAGAGCTTGAGGTTTAACTAAATACCCCGTCACGCTGATGAAGTTTTCTTTAAATTCAACCGGAATAAGCTGTTCGTAAATTTCATCGCCATAGATACTATAGACTGCCGCCTTCAACTGGCCGTTACCTGGGGTATTGATGGTAGTATGATCGTTATGTTTTAAGGTGAATTTTACATCTGGCCGAGAAAGAGCGGCCGCAGTAACTATCCGACTCACCCGGGCTGCTTCAGTGGTGGTCTTTTTTAAGTATTTATGGCGGGCCGGGGTATTATAGAATAGATCTTCTACGGTGATCTCCAGGCCCCGGGCAAAACCGATAGTTTCTCTGGTCTGCACGGTTCCTCCGTGTAAAACTAATTTAGTCCCCTTCTCCTCATCTTGATAAGAAGTTTTGGCGGTCATTTTGGATACGGCAGCAATACTTGCTAGAGCTTCTCCCCTAAAGCCCAGGGTGCCAAGAGAATAAAGGTCATCTATCTCCTCGATCTTACTGGTGGCATAGCGGGAAAAAGCTAGCTCTACTTCATCCCGCCGGATACCCCGGCCGTTATCTTTAACCTTGATCAACTCTTTACCCCCGTCGGTGATCGTGATTTCGATTTCATCGGCATCAGCATCTAATGAGTTTTCAATTAATTCTTTAACGACAGAGGCCGGCCGTTCGACTACTTCACCAGCAGATATCTGGTTGGCTATCTGTTCAGATAATTTTTTGATATTGGCCATAAGGATCACTCATCTCCTAATAATTCTTGCTTAAATTGATATAATTTTTCTAATGCCTGGATGGGGGTAAGATTATTTATGTTCAATTTTTTTATATCCTCAATTATTTTTTCTTCTTCTTTTGGATAAGCGAACAATTCTAATTGTTCATTATCGAAGCGCTTAAAATCTCGACCATCTAGCTCACCGTCGTTACTCTCTAATTTTTTAAGGATGTAATAGGATTCATCGATGATCTCTTTAGGCAGTCCAGCCAGGCGGGCCACTTCTATGCCGTAGCTTTCACTGGCAGAACCAGGTTCTATCTTGTGCAGGAATCTAATTTCTCCGTCTTCTTCTGCGACCACCACGTTTAAATTTTTGATCCCATCGTTTTTTGCAGCCAGGACCGTTAGCTCGTGATAATGGGTGGCAAATAGGGTGCGCGCCCCGATCCTTTCCGGGTTGTTAATATAACTACTTATGGCCCAGGCCAGGCTGAGGCCGTCGTATGTACTGGTGCCCCGGCCTACTTCATCGAGGATCACCAGGCTTCTGGCCGTAGCATTACTGATGATATTGCTGACCTCATTCATCTCCACCATGAAAGTAGACTGGCCGGTAGAGAGATCATCGCTGGCTCCAACCCGGGTGAAGATCCGATCGACCAGGCCGATTCTTGCCGCTCCCGCCGGAACAAAGCAACCTATCTGGGCCATCAAGGTTATCAAAGCTACCTGGCGCAAATAGGTAGATTTCCCGGACATGTTTGGTCCGGTGATAATCATGAAGCGATTATCGGTTCTATCTAATCTGCTGTGATTGGGGATGAAGTCGACCTTCTCTATCTGTTCCACGACCGGGTGCCGGCCCTCAGTAATAGAAATCAAATCACCGTCATCCACCTCAGGACAGATATAAGCGTTAGCAGCAGCAGCCTCGCTAAAAGATATCAAAACATCTAATTTTGCTATTTGTTCTGCCGTACTCTTGATCCGGTCCAAATGGGCGTTGGCTTTATCCCTTAGTTCTGAAAACAGATTATATTCCAGTTCATGAATTTGATCTTCAGCTCCCAGGACTTGAGCCTCTTTTTCTTTCAACTCGGGGATGATATAGCGTTCACTATTGCTTAAGGTCTGCTTCCGTTCATAATCATCCGGGACATTATCCAGGTTAGCTTTGGTGACCTCAATATAATAACCGAATACTTTATTGAAACCGACCTTTAAAGAACTAATTCCTGTCCGTTTCCGTTCCTGAGGCTGCAGGTTAGCTATCCATTCTCGGGCTTCCTTTGAATCCTCTCTTAATCCGTCCAATTGATCGTCATAACCTGATTTTATCAAACCACCTTCTTTAGGCGAAATAGGAGGTTCTTCTACCAGGGCATTATTTAATAACTCAAGCAGGTCGGGTATCTCATCCAGTTTATCGGTGATCTCTTTTAAGTAACCGTCGGTGAAACCAGCCAGTTTTTCTCTCAATTCCGGGATTAAATTTAAAGATGTGCGTAAGCAGGCCATATCTCTGGGATTGATCGAGCCATAACTGATCTTACTCAACAATCTTTCCAGGTCGTAAATACCCTTAAGCGAATTCTGGAGCTTACTCCGGCCTATGAAATCGTCTAAAAGTTCAGTCACTGCGCCCTGCCTTTTTTTGATCCTGTCCAGATCGAGTAAAGGTTGGTTGATCCACTTTCTGATCAAGCGAGAACCCATGCTGTTGATGGTTTTATCCAGGACAGAGAGGAGTGAACCTTCAAGCCGGCTGTCGATTATTGTTTGATTTAACTCCAGATTTCTGCGGGTAGAACTATCTATTACCATATAATCTTCGATAAAATATCGGGCTAAATCAGCAATATGATTTAAATCCTGTTTCTGTGTCCGTTTAACATATTTTAAGAGTAAAGCCGCTGCTTTAACAGCGGCGTTCATATGCTGTAAATTTAAATCATCTAACTTATCTAAATCAAAATGTTTTAGCAGGATGTTCTCTGCGGTGGTGGAGGTAAAATTATCATCTTCTGTAATCGAAGTGTAATATTCTTTTCCTTCTGGGGAGAGCTTTTTCTGGAACTCGTCTTTGAATTCGGGGGCGATGACGATTTCACTGGGGTTTAACCTATCTAACTCATCCCTTACTTGTTCAAGTTGGGAGGATTCCGTTACCTGATATTCTCCTGTAGACACATCTATATAAGAGATCCCGTATTTATTATCTGAGCAGGCCAGAGCCACCAAATAGTTATTTTTATTTTCCGCCAGGATATCATCCTCGATTACTGTGCCAGGGGTGATAACTCTGATGACATCTCGCTCAACCAGGCCGGAGCTGGCATCAGCGTCTTCTATCTGTTCGCAAATAGCAACCTTATAGCCTGCTTTGATTAATTTTGCAATATAAGGGGCGGCGGAGTGGGCAGGAACACCGGCCATAGGGGTCTTTTCTCCGCCTCCTTTATTTCTCGAAGTTAAAGCTATATCCAGCACCTGCACAACTTCTTTAGCATCATCATCGAACATTTCGTAAAAATCACCCAGGCGAAAAAACAAAATACAATCAGGATACTTATTTTTCATTGAGTGGTACTGCTGCATCATTGGGGTAATTTCAGCCATCATTAAACCTCCAGAAACTTAACGTTCTTAAGATAGTATATTGCCGTATAAGGTCCAGCTTCCTGCCTCCGTTATTTCTGCCTGGATAATTTTACCGATCAAAGCATCTTCTACGGCCGGAATTATTACCAGTTTGTTATCTTGTGAACGGGCAGAATAATGATCTGGATCCTTTTTGCTTTCGCCTTCGACCAGTATATCTACGGTTTTGCCTACCATTTTCTGATTGACTTCGTAACTGATCTGATTTTGTAGGTCCATCAATTCCTGCAGCCGCCTGCTTTTTGTCTCTTGATCGATCTGGTCTTCCATGCGGGCAGCCGGGGTGCCCTCCCGGGCTGAATAGGCAAAGGTATAAGCCATATCAAAGCGGACTTCTTTCACCAAATTAAGCGTGTCTTGAAAGTCCTGTTCAGTTTCACCAGGAAAACCAACTATGATATCGGTCGAGATCGCTGCCTCCGGAATCTGGTCTCTGATCAGTTCGATAATATTAAGATATCTGGTCCGGTCATATTTCCTGTTCATAGCTTTGAGTATTTTATCGCTCCCGGACTGTACAGGCAGGTGAAAGTGGTTAGAAATATTCTCATATCTAGCACAGACCTCCACCAATTTGGGCGAAAGATCTTTGGGGTGGGATGTCATGTACTTTATCCGTTCTAAGCCTTCAATCTGGGCTAATTGCTCCAGTAGGTCAGGGAAATCGTAATCAGCTTCCAGATCCAGGCCGTAGGAGTTAACATTTTGACCCAGTAAGGTGATATCAATTACACCATCTGCGCTTAATTTACGGGCTTCTGCTACCACAGCTTCAAGGGGACGGCTGCGTTCGGAACCTCTTACATGGGGAACTATACAGTAACTGCAGTAATTATCACAGCCCTGAATGATCGTTAGATAAGCCTGATGATCATTCTTTCTGCGGCTGGGTAAATCGGGGATCAGACCTGCATCTTCGTCCCATACCTCGATTATCCGATCGTTGCCCTGTTTAATCTGAGTTATCAAAGTCGGTAGCTGATGAAGATTATGGGTCCCGAAGATGATATCAACCTGGGGATATTTTTTATATAATTCATTCACAGGACCTTCCTGCTGCATCATACACCCGCCTACAGCAATAATCATCTCAGGATTATCTTCTTTTAAGCCTTTAAGGGCCCCGATCTTTCCGTATACTTTAAGTTCAGCATTTTCTCTGATCAAACAGGTGTTAAATATAATAATATCTGCCCTGGTATGATCTTCAGCTGCTTTATATCCCATATCTTCCAGCATGCCTGCTATTTTTTCAGAATCATGTTCGTTCATCTGACAACCATAAGTGATAATATGATAATACATATCTTGCATTAAATAAACCATCCTTCATAATATTTATTTCCTCGAAATTACTCTTTGAGTTTTTTAAGCTGTTCATTCTTCCCCATAACTATCAGGGTGTCACCTTCTAATATCTTATCGTCTCCTCCAGGGGTTAAGTTTAAATTGTCTCCCCGGCGGATGGCCATTACATTAGCATTATATTTTTCTCTAAAGTTTATAGATTTAAGGGAACGGCCCACCGTCTGACTGGGGGCGATTATTTCTACGATACTGTAATCAGGGGTGAAATCTATATAATCCAGCATATTGGTACTGATCAATTGGCGGGCAACCCTTTCCCCCATATCCCTTTCGGGGTAGACGACCTTATCTGCTCCTACCCTGCTTAAAATTTTTCCGTGCATGAGATCCTGGGCTTTGGCCACTACGTAGGGAACGCCTATCTCTTTTAAGATCAAAGTTGCTAAAATATTGGCGTGGATGTTACCGCCGATACTCACCACCGCTACATCGAAGTTCCTCACCCCTAAAGTATTCAAGGCTGCTTCATCGGTTGCATCTGCTTCCACTGCATGGGTTACCTCTTCAACTAGATCATTTACACAGCTTTCATCTTTATCGATGGCCAGAACATCATGGCCATTTTGGGTTAAAGTTCGGGCCACGCTGGCTCCAAATCTTCCCAGGCCTATTACTACAAACTGCTTCATAAATTTTCCTCCTCTTAACCGATCATTACTTTCTCTTCGGGATATCTATATTTTGGATGTTTAGCTTTTTCTCCTAAGGCCAGGGCCATGGTCAACGGACCGACCCGACCTAAAAACATCGTAATCGTTATTAATATTCTTCCTATTGAGGAAAGTTCAGATGTGACCCCGGTACTTAAACCGACCGTACCAAAGGCTGACACCACCTCGAATAAAATATCTAGAAATTCTTTATTCTCGGTTATGGTTAAAACCAAAGTCATAAACAGGACTATCCCTAAGGATAATGTTATTATGGTCAGGGCTTTAAAAATTATTTCGTAATCAACCCTCCGTTTGAAAAACTCTATATCTTTTTTATTTCTAATCTTATTATATACCGTAACTATTACTAAACCAAATGTGGTCGTTTTAATACCGCCTCCGGTTGAACCAGGAGAAGCACCGATAAACATGGCGATGATTACAAAGAATAGGGTCGTGCTTTTTAAAGCTGAAGTGGGAATGGTATTAAACCCCGCTGTTCTGGGGGTTATAGCTAAAAATAATGACGATAAAGTTTTTTCTAAAAAGTTCAAGTTGGCCATCGTATCTACGTTTCCGGATTCAAGGATGAAAATCAAAATAAAGCTGATCAGTCCGAGCAGACCGGTTACAGTTAAGACTAACTTAGTCTGTAAGCTGAATTTCCTTTTCTTATTCCACTTCAAAACTTCGACGATAACGGCAAAACCTAAACCCCCTAATACGATTAAGGATATCACAGTTAAGTTTATGATAGGTGAACCCACATAATTTTCTAAACTATTCCCGAAAAGATCAAATCCGGCATTGTTAAAGGCGGAAATTGAATGGAATACCGAAAAATATACTGCCCGTAGAAGAGAAAAATCCAGCCGCAGTCGAATGAATAATAAGATGGCTCCGATCAATTCAACTGTAAAAGTTAAGGCAAGGACGGCCTGGATCAACCTTAATAAACCTGACAATTGAAATTGGTTAAGATCTTCCTGGATTAATAATCTTTCTTTTAAGGAAATCTTTCTCCCTAATATTAAAGCGATCAAGGTAGACATGGTCATTATACCCAGTCCCCCGATCTGGATTAAAGCCATGATCACTACCTGCCCAAAGACCGTAAAGGCCGTGCTTGTATTGACCACAATCAACCCGGTAACACAAGTGGCGGAGGTAGATGTAAATAAAGCGGTCAGAAAACCAGCACTTCCGCTTGCAGTAGTGGCCTGAGGTAACATCAATAATAATGTCCCTGTTAAAATCACAGTCAAATATCCAAAAACTAAAAATTGGGCTGGAGATAGTTCTGTAGGGGAAAAATCTGGATTATTTAGCATATGTAAATTCCTTTCTCCGTCTCAAATTTCCTGTAAATATCATTATTTATTATATAACATACCAACTGATTATTCAATAAAAATTGGTCGGTCCAGTCTTGACTTCTTCAGTTTAATATTATATGATAAAATCAGAATTTAATAAAGAATATCGATGGTTGAGATATAGAGAAAACCATTGCCGGTCCCAGGGGGATTTCTATCTCCCTGGATCTGCAGGTTTTCTCTTTTTTATATTTATAAGGAATTAAAAGTAATTTTTAGAGAGGGGAGTTAATAATGCAAACTGAGTATGATGTAATTATCGCTGGAGGGGGAGTTGTAGGGACAGCAATCGCGCGAGAACTGGCCAGATTAAACCTTTCCATTGCCCTGTTCGAAAAAGCGGCAGACGTGGCTTCGGGCACCTCAAAGGCCAATTCCGGGATCATCCATGCCGGGTATAATGCTTCAGAAGACACTTTAAAAGGTCAGCTTAATCTGCAGGCCAACCCGATGTTCGATCAGATTGCGGAAGAACTGAATGTACCCTTTGCCCGCATCGGATCTTTAGTGGTCGGTTTTACGGAAGAAGATAAAGCAGAGCTTAATAAGATGAAGGAGTCGTGTAAGTCCAGGCCAGAATTGGAACTGGAAATTTTGGACGAGAAACAGTTAAAGGATAAGGAACCCAATATTAATCCTGCGGCTACCTCTGCCCTATTCGCTCCCACCGCCGGGGTGATCTCACCGTATAAATTGACGATCGCCCAGGCCGAGAATGCAGCCCAAAATGGGGTTGACGTTTACTTAAAAACAGCTGTAGAAGAGGTTCAGACCGATAATGGTCACGTAAAAGGCGTGAAAACTGAAGCGGGAACATTTACTGCTCCGGTAGTGATCAACGCAGCTGGTCTGTATGCAGATGAAATTGCAGCCACAGTGGGAGAAGATTACGAAATAAAACCAAGAAAAGGCGAGTATAATCTTTTCGATAAAAAGTACGATTCTTTAGTAAATCATGTGATCTTTCCCATGCCCTCAGAAAAATCTAAAGGTATTTTAATCACCCCTACTGTAGATGGGAATATCATTTTAGGTCCGAACTCAAATCCTGTTGATGATAAGGATGACCTGGAAGTAACCGATGCCGGGCTGGATGAGATCTGGGCCGGAGGGCAGAAGCTGTTTCCTGCTCTTCCCCGCCAGGGAATAATAACTTCCTTTGCCGGGTTAAGGGCCACTTTACCTTATCCTCCTTTTAATGATGATTTCAAGATAGAAGCTTTACCTGAACCACTTGGATTCATCGATGTGGCGGGAATACAGTCTCCTGGTTTAACCTGTGCTCCGGCAATCGCGATAATGGTTAGAGGCCTGGTAGAGGACGTAAGTTCAGAGCTGAAACAAAAACTTGACCTCACTGAAAATGAAGATTTTGAGCCGAACTTAAATAAATTACCGCGGTTGGATGATTATAAAAATCATCGGGAGGACTGGCAGGAAATCTATGAACAGAACCCTGATTACGGCGAGATAGTCTGTCGGTGTGAGCATGTCACCAGAGGAGAAATAATCGCGGAATTAGAGCGGGAAGTAACCTCCCCTACTCTGGATGGTCTAAAGAGGAGAACCAGAGCCGGGGGCGGGAGATGTCAGGGCGGTTTTTGCGGTCCGAAAATTGCGGAGATAATCGCTGAAGAATTAGGCATCTCTCCCCTTGAAGTTAGCAAAAGTGGTCCTGGCTCAGAAATTTTGATCGAAAGAGTAAAAAATCTCAAACCAGATCGGGATATAACTTACGGGAGGTCTAAAGATGAAGAGTAAAAGAGATCTTGTCATAATCGGTGGCGGCCCGGCAGGTCTAGGGGCGGCTCTGGAAGCGTACAAAAACGGGGTTAAAGATATTCTCATTATAGAACGGGATGAATATTTAGGTGGGATCCTGCAGCAGTGTATTCACAATGGCTTCGGTCTAGATTATTTTAAAGAAGAACTAACCGGTCCGGAATATGCGGATAGATTTATCCAGGAGCTGGGAGATACCTCGATCGAGGTTAACCTTAAAACAATGGTTATTGATATAGATTCCAATAAAACGATAACCTCTTTGAGTCAGGACAGGGGTATTGAATTTATTGAAGCCAGAGCGATCATCCTGGCCATGGGGTGTCGGGAAAGGACCCGGGAGGCCATCAAAATTCCTGGAACCAGGCCGGCCGGGGTTATGACTGCTGGAACGGCCCAGCGGTACATCAACATCGAAAGTTATCTGCCGGGAAGAGAAGTGGTTATTTTAGGATCTGGCGATATCGGTTTGATCATGGCTAGAAGGCTCGCTCTAGAAGGAGCTCATGTTAAAGGTGTTTTCGAAATAATGCCTTATTCTTCCGGCCTGGTTAGAAATAAAGTTCAGTGCCTAAATGATTTTAACATCCCCCTCCACCTTCAGCATACGGTGACAAAAATATATGGGCAGAACCGGGTAACCGGGGTGGATATCGCCGAAGTTGATGATGATTTCAACCAGCTGGAAGAAACTAAACGGCATATTAAATGCGATACGCTTCTGCTTTCGGTGGGACTTATTCCGGAAAACGAGTTGAGCCAGCAGGCTGGCCTTGAGCTGGACGATGTGACGGGAGGACCTATAGTTGACCAAAATAGAGAAACCAGGCTTCCTGGTGTATTCGCCTGTGGAAACGTGCTTCAGGTTCACGATCTGGTCGATAACGTCAGCGAGGAAGCTGAAATAGCCGGGAAAGCGGCAGCAGATTTTCTCCTGCCTGAGGCGGATATTGCCCGGGGTCAAAAGATAGAAGTTAAAGCAGGCAGGGAGATGGGATACGTGATCCCCCAGCATCTAAATATTGATGAAAATACCGAGCCTTTGCTCAGATTATATTTTAGGGTTAAGAACCCCTATGACAGCTGCCAACTTAAAATCAAGGACGACCAGGGCGACAAAGTGGCGTCTTATAATTTAAAGTTCGTAGCCCCAGGAGAAATTGAATCGGTTAAGCTACCGGTTAAACTGCTCTCAGATAACGTGAGCCAGTTAACCCTGGATTTAGAAAGCGGAGGTGAGTGAAATGGCTGAAAGAACGATAATCTGTTTGAGCTGTCCCCGGGGTTGTCGGGTCCGGGTAAAATCGGAAGGAGAGGAAATCACAGATATCAGCGGCCACCAGTGCCCCCAGGGCGTAGAATATGCCAAAAATGAATTTTTAAATCCTACCAGGATTCTTCCGACCACGGTGCAGGTGGCAAACGGTGAATTGGATTTGGTCCCGGTCAAGACGGCAGAACCGATACCAAAAGAAAAAATCGGCGAGGCCATGCAGGAGCTGGCTGAAATAGTGGTGGAAGCTCCCGTTAAAATTGGTCAGGTGATCGTCGAAGATCTGGTCGGTACTGGGGTCGAAGTGGTCGCCACCCGGTCTATCCAGAGGGAAGAGAAAGATTCCAAATAGATCAAGTTTCGATATGTTCCCTTATCGCCTGAGGCAAGATTTGATATTCTACCTCTTTAATTTTTGCAGTTAGGGTGGTAATAGTATCCTCTTTTTCTACTTCAACTGCTTTCTGACAGATGATGGGGCCAGCATCAAGCTCGGCTGTAACGTAATGAACGGTGGCGCCGGTGATTTTAACCCCGGCCTGTAAAGCCTGGGTCGGCCCGTTAAGCCCCGGGAAAGCAGGGAGTAAGGACGGATGAGTATTTATGATCTGCTGGGGATATTTAGACACGAACCGGGGGGAAAGAATCCTTAAATAACCGGCCAGAACGATCAGTTCGATCTCTAGTTCTTCCAGTTTGTTTAAAAGATCTGCTTCATAACCCAGCCTGTCCTTGAAACTTTCAGGCTGAGACCTGTACACCGGGATCTCAGCCTGTTTTGCTTTAGTTTCTGCCCCGGTTCCTTTTCTATCCACATGAACTAATTTCGGCTCTATCTCTAAATCTCCTGAGGCCGCTCTATTTATAATATTTTCTAGATTGGTCCCTCGGCCGGAAGCAAAAATAGCGGTATTTACCATAGCATCCACTCCTCTGCTCGCCCTAGATTCCCTTTGTCTGAAGTGAGATGGCCGATCTTTACTGCCTCTGTTTTAAATTTTTCGCATATTTCTATAACTTGATGATAAGCTTCCTGTTTTATAATTAAAACCGCTCCGATCCCTAAATTAAAGGTTCTGGCCATCTCATCTGAGCTTATATCCCCAGATTTTTTTATAAGTTGAAATATTTCCTGGACGTTCCAGCTCCCAGGGGTAAGCTCTGCTTCAAGCCCATCCGGGAGTACTCTGTCCAGATTACCCGGTATTCCTCCCCCGGTGATATGAGCCATGGCTTTGATCAACCTGGCTTCCTGCAGTTCCATGATCGGTTCAGTGTAGATCAGGGTGGGCTTCAGCATTTCTTCGCCTAAATTTGTTCTTTGAGTTAAAGGAGAATCGGTAAGCCGATAGCCGGCCTGGCTGAGAAGGACATGGCGGGCTAAGGTAAAGCCATTCGAGTGCAGTCCAGATGATGAAAGCCCTATTAAAATATCTCCGGCGGAGATATCTCTTTTGGGTAAGATATCTTCTTTTTGCACTAAACCGACAGCAAAACCAGCTAGATCATATTTATCCCGGGGATAGACCCCGGGCATCTCGGCTGTTTCTCCCCCCAACAAGGTTAATCCATTATTTTGACAGGCCGCGGCGATCCCGGAAACTATGGCTTTCTCTCTTTCCGGAACCAATTTTGCGGTAGCGATATAATCGAGAAAGAATAGAGGTCTGGCCCCCCGGGTTAAAATATCATTAACTGACATAGCCACCAGATCCTGCCCTATCGTATCATGTTTATCCAGCTTTATGGCGATTTCCAGCTTGGTTCCAACGCCATCGGCTCCCGCCACCAGGTAATTATCCGACCCGGTTCCAGACGAAGGTAATTCATATAGACCGGCAAATTCGCTGTTCTGGTTATCATCAGGACTTTCTTTGGTGCTGTTAATATAATCGTGGAATACCGAAGCAAGCAGATCACCCTGTTCCCTATCTACTCCTGTGCTTTTATAATCCATCATAACCTACTCCATTCATCTGGGGATAACTGCCGTCAAAGCAGGCAGTACAAAAATCTGTTTCTGCGGTACTTACCGCTCTTAGCAGGCCTTCCTGGCTGAGATAGGTTAAAGAATCTACTCCTAGAAAGTCAGCTATCTCTGCAGGAGAATTTTCATTGGCGATCAACTCTTTCCTTCTAGAAGTATCAAGGCCAAAGTAACAGGGATGGGCCACAGGAGGTGAGGATACGACAAAGTGGACCTCTTCTGCACCTGCCTCTTTTACCATCCTGACAACCTGTTTTCCGGTTGTGCCCCGAACTATAGAATCATCAACCAAAATGATTTTCTTGCCTGCCAGCAGTTCCTGGATCGGACTTAATTTAATCCGGACCTTCAGATTACGCTTATCCTGAGCTGGATTGATAAAAGTTCTACCAACATAACGATTCCTTAAAATTGCTCTACTGTAGGGGATGCCTGTTTCCCTTGACAGGCCAATGGCTGCGCCTATACCTGAATCAGGAACAGGTACTACGATATCACCCTCTATATTCATCTCCTGGGCCAGGATTTTACCCATCTCTTCCCGGGCCATCTGTACACTCTGCCCGGAGATGATACTATCAGGCCTGGCGAAATAGATGAATTCAAAGGAACAAAAATTTTCTGGCTTTGAAGCGGTGTACATCCTGGACTCCAGCTTATCTCCATTTATGATCACCAGTTCTCCTGGGCGGACGTCTCTAACTAGTTCAGCTCCGAGAAGGTTGAAGGCTGCAGTTTCAGAAGCGATAATATAATTACCGTGCAGACGACCAATCGAGAGGGGCCTAAAGCCATGAGGATCCCTGGCTGCCAGGATTCTTCCTTCGGCCAGGGCAACCAGGCTAAATGCCCCCTGGATCTGCTGTAGAGCCTGGATCAAAGCCTCTTCCATGCTTGATTCCAGGGAGCGAGCGATCAGATGAGCGATTATTTCTGTATCCAGTTCTGAATGAAAAATAGAACCCTGGGCCTCCAAATTGTTTTTTAGAGTTTCCTGATTGATCAGATTACCGTTATGAGCCAGGGCCAGCTGGCCCTGCTTACATTTAACCAAAAGGGGTTGGGAGTTCACCGCTTTGCTGGCCCCGGATGTTGAATAGCGAACATGGCCGATCGCTTTGGAGCCCGGGAGTTGGTTTAGATCCTCGGGGCCAAATATATTGTTAACCAATCCCATCCCTTTTTTGATATGATATTCGTTTTTAGAAAAAGTTGTTATCCCGGCGCTTTCCTGGCCTCTGTGCTGCAGGGCCTGCAGCCCAAGAAAAATATTCCCGGCAGCATTATCGGCAAAAGTACCCCCGATAACTCCACATTCTTCTGGAAGTATGCTCCTTAAATCTTCCACGGGAAGACCTCCCCCTGCCATGATTTAATAAGTTCAGAGCGATCCAGTCTAATATATGGGGCGATGACCATCTCGGCGTCTGAAGTGACTTTTCCGATTTTAATAAGATTCACGTCGAAATCGGCGGCCATATCTGCCAATTTGTCAGCATTCGCTTCAGGGGTAGAAACAATGATCCTGCCCGGACCTTCTCCAAATAGAGCTGCTAAAAGCGGCGGTTCGGATTCAGAGATTCTGCTGGTGAGCTCCTCGACTATATCGATCTCGATCCCGATGCTGTCATCTTCTGAACCGAGCATCGATTCAGCCAGGGCAAGGGCTAATCCCCCGCTGGAAACATCATGGGCGGAGTTGAGTAATTCTTCGGCTATCATCTTCTGGCATAATTTTTGAACCTGCTTTTCCATCTGGTAATCTATGGCTAGAGGTCGCCCAGCAGTTAACCCCTGGATATAAGCCAGATATTCAGAAGCTGCCAGGGAAGATCGGGTATCTCCCAGTAAATAGATAAAATCCTCAGAGTTCTTAAAATCAGAATTTATGGCTTTGGACCAGTCCGGGCAGATCCCGACCATGCCGACCACCGGGGTGGGATATATAGCTTTGCCCTGACTTTCGTTGTAAAGACTGACATTTCCTCCTGTAACCGGGGTGGCGAACTCGCGGCAGGCTTCGGCTAAGCCCTGGATCGATTCTTTGAGCTGCCAGTATATTTCTGGTTTTTCTGGGCTCCCGAAGTTGAGCCCGTCTGTGATCGCAGCCGGTTTGGCCCCGGTGCAGCTGATGTTTCGGGCCGCTTCTGCTACCGCATGTTCTGCCCCTCTCCTTGGATCAAGGTAACTATAGCGGCTGTTGTTGTCCACGGTCAATGATATCCCTATATTGCTATCTTTTATCCTCAATACGGCAGCGTCTGCCCCGGGTAAGATTACTGTATTTGTTTGGACCATATGGTCATACTGGGTATAGATCGGCTCCCGGCTAACCAGATTAGGTGAGCCGATGAGAGTAGTTAATATTTCATCGTAATCATGCTCCTCCTGCTTTTTCTGGGTTTGAACCAAAAAATCGAGAAATTCTTGTTCGCAGCGTCCTATATATTTCGGCTTTTGAGCTGCCTGAACATACCTGGGAGCCTGGTCCACCAGAATTTCTGCGGGGATAGCTGCAACTTCTTTTCCATCCTCCAGGATCCGGAAATATCCATCATCTTTAACTTCGCCGATCACCGCGGAGTTTAAACCCCAGCGGGAGAATATCTGGGTTACTTGCTCTTCCTGGCCCTTTTTTGGAACAACGAGCATTCTTTCCTGAGATTCCGATAACAGAATTTCATAGGGGATCATACCCTGCTCCCTTGTGGGAACCTTAGCCACATCAATAGTTACCCCCGTACCGGCTCGGGCTGCCATTTCGGCTGCTGAACTGGTTAAACCGGCAGCCCCCATATCCTGGATGCCAATCACCGAGCCTGATTCGATCAATTCCAGGCTGGCCTCTAGAAGAAGTTTTTCCATGAATGGATCTCCTATCTGCACGGCCGGTCTATCTTTTTCGCTATCTTCGCTTAATTCTTCGGAGGCAAAGCTGGCTCCCTGGATGCCATCCCTGCCGGTAGCGGCCCCTACTATCATGACCGGGTTTCCGATTCCAGCGGCAGCCCCTGTGGTTAAATTGTCCCTATCTAATAAACCGACTGCCATCGCGTTAACCAGGGGATTATCTTGATAAGATTCTGCAAAAAAGGTTTCTCCTCCCACCGTCGGTACACCTATGCTGTTGCCATATCCGGCAATACCTGCGGTAACTTGATCAAGCAGATAGTCAGTTCTTTTCTCCCCGGGCATCCCAAAACGAAGGGAGTTCAGTAAAGCGATAGGTCGGGCTCCCATGGTGAAAATATCTCTGATTATGCCGCCGACCCCGGTTGCTGCTCCCTGATAAGGTTCGATCGCTGAAGGGTGGTTATGGCTTTCTATCTTGAAGGCCAATGCTTTAGCTTCGTCCAGGGCTATAACTCCAGCGTTTTCTCCAGGGCCCTGCAGGACATCTTCCCCCTCCGTCGGCAGATCCTGGAGTAAAGCTCGAGAATTTTTATAACTACAGTGTTCTGACCACATTACGCCAAAAACACCCAATTCGGTCAGGTTGGGTTGACGCCCCAGGAGTTCAATTATCCGTTCGTATTCAGATTCGGTTAAACCTTCTGCAGCGATCATTTTAGAAGTTATTTCCACTATTAACACCTACCCTATCAGATTTATTACTTCGTAAGAATTTGATAATAGACTGGAACATGCTTCTGCCGGCATATCCATGACCATCGATATTCTCGACAGCCCTCTCAGGATGAGGCATCATTCCTAACACATTACCAGCTTCATTACAGACCGCAGCGATGTTATCAACTGAACCATTCGGATTAGGGTTTTCATAGCGTAAAATGATCTGCTGGTTAGATTTAAGGCGAGTTAATCCAGCCGGATCGATGTAATAGCTGCCTTCCTGGTGAGCGATAGGTAGCTCTATTGTTTCTCCCTGTTTGAAGTTAGTAGTGAAAGCTGTATTTTCATTTTCTACGCGTAAGGCTACATGCTGGCAGATGAATTTTAGGTTCTTATTTGGGCGCATGGCCCCGGGCAAAAGTTTAGCTTCCAATAAGACCTGAAAGCCGTTGCATATACCTAAAACTAAACCCCCGTTATGAGCGAATCTAATCACTTCTTCCATTTTAGGGGTGAACCTAGCTACGGCTCCGGACCGCAAATAATCGCCGTAAGAAAAGCCACCAGGCAGAACTATAAGGTCATATTCATCCAGCGAGGTTTTGCTGTCTGAGCTTATATAATCTGCTTCAGAATCTGGGAGTAAATTTAAAGCATGAATAACATCGTGATCGCAGTTAGAGCCGGGAAAACTTATGACTGCCGAATTCATCGATTATTTCACCTCGTAGACTT
Source organism: Bacillota bacterium (assembly GCA_051745085.1). Taxonomy (GTDB): domain Bacteria; phylum Bacillota; class Halanaerobiia; order Halanaerobiales; family Halarsenatibacteraceae; genus Halonatronomonas. The sequence continues at coordinate 24,250 of JBNJDR010000018.1, forward strand.
CATAAGTGTATTCTTCGATCACAGGATTGGCCAGCAGCCTTGCACATACATCTTCAACTATCTCGTGGGCCGCATTTTTGTTATCAGAATTCAAAGCCAGGCTGATGTATTTGCCGGTAGTGATATCATCAATATCCGCATAGCCCAGACTTTCCAGGCCTTTCTCTATCACCTGGCTCTGGGGGTCAAGCAGGCCTTCCTGATAGGTTATGGTTATATCAGCTTTCCATTTCACTATTGGATCACCTTACCGGTGATACGCTGGAGTATTTCTTGATAGGCTTCCTCTACCTGGCCCATATCGTTGCGGAAGCGGTCTTTATCCAGCTTATCTTTAGTTTCTGCATCCCAGAAACGGCAGGTGTCTGGAGAGATTTCATCGGCGAGTAAGATCGAACCATCCCGGGCGAACCCGAATTCAAGTTTAAAATCTACCAGGATTATATTTCTTTCTTGAAAGTACTCAACCAGAAGGGAATTTATCAGTAAACCCAGCCTTTTTAGATCGGCAACTACATCTTCCCCGGCTAAATTTAACAGCTGGATATGATCTTCTGTTAATATGGGGTCATCCAGGTCATCATCTTTGTAGTAGAATTCGACTAAGGGCGGGCTTAACTCCTCTCCTTCCGGAATACCTAATCTGCGCGATAAAGAACCGGCTGCGACGTTACGTAAGACAACTTCGATAGGTATTATATCAACTTTTTCAGCCAGCATTTCGTTTGGCCCGGTCTGCTCCAGGAAATGGGTGGAGATACCCTCGTTTTCTAGATAGGTGAAAAGATGAGCTGATATTTCCGTATTTAGTCGTCCTTTTGCCTCTATTTGGCCGCTTTTCTGGCCGTTGCCTGCGGTAGCTTTATCGGCAAATTTAATCTTGACTTTGTTGGCTTCCTCAGTAAGGTAGACTTCCTTTACTTTCCCTGCGTATAATAATTCCTCGGTCATTATTTTATTCACCCTTTTTAATTTAATTTTTTTCGGCTAAATATTTTTCCCAGCCCATATTACTTAACTTTTGGTTTATTGTAGAAATTTCATTTCTTGCTTCTTTGCGAAGGAATTCTAATTTTTTGACCAATTCGTCATCTTCTAAGGCCAGCATCTGTCCGGCCAGAATGGCAGCATTTTTAGCCCCGTTTAAAGCAACTGTGGCAACTGGAATTCCGCCCGGCATCTGCACGGTGGAGTAAAGAGCATCGGCACCTCCCAGGGTTGAGGTTCTAATCGGAACCCCGATGACCGGTTTGATCGTATGAGCGGCGATCACTCCGGCGAGATGGGCGGCTTTACCTGCACCGGCTATTATAACTTCGGTTCCCCTTTCCTCTAAAGTTGAGGCATATTCAGCAGCAGCGGCTGGGGTTCTATGGGCGGATAAAACTTTAATCTCGTAACTTATATTCAATTTGTCTAAAAGGACGGCGGCTTCTTTCATGACAGGTAAGTCTGAATCGCTTCCCATTACTATGGCAATCTTTTTCATCTTTTATTCTCCTCCCGGTTTGGCTATATCTGAGCGATAATACATATCTTTAAATTTGATTTCCTTGAGGGCAGATAGGGATAGTTGTCTGGCGGTGGATATATCTGCTGCCCGGCCGGTTACAGCTAAAACTCTACCTCCGGTAGTTAGGACTTTATCATCATCCCGGCAGGTTCCAGCATGAAAGACAGTGATATTATCCTTTAACTTTACAGTGTCCAGGCCTTCTATTGGATAACCGGTTTCATAATCATCAGGATAACCTCCGGAAGCAGCTACAGTTGTAACTGTGGTCTTATTCTGCCAGGTTAAGTTGATATCTTTTAACTGGTTAGTACAAACCGCAGAAACTACATCCAGCAGATCATTTTCCAATAAAGGTAATATAACCTGGGCTTCTGGATCGCCGAACCTGACGTTGTATTCTAAAACTTTGGGTCCACTGTTCGTTATGATGATGCCGCAGTAGAGCAAGCCCTGATAAGTAATCCCCCTCCGTTTTAGTTCGGTAATAACCGGTTTAATTAGCCGATCCAGGTATGTGGTAATATTATCTGCTGTGACATCTCTATCCGGGGCGAAAGCTCCCATCCCTCCTGTATTGGGTCCTTTCCCATGGTTTAAGGCCTTCTTGTAGTCCCGGGCGGGTAAAAGTGGTTTGACTGAACCATTATCCACCAAAACCAGAAGAGATAGCTCTCTCCCCGGCAGAAATTCTTCGAAGATAAGATTTTCTCCGGCCGACCCGAACTTCTTTTCCAGCATTAGTTCGGTAATAGCTGTTTCGGCCTCGGCGATATCATGGACGATATAAACCCCCTTGCCCGCTGCCAGCCCATCGGCTTTAATCACTACGGGATAGTTAGCTGTCCGAGCCTGCTGGAAGGCGGTCTGACTGGATTTTACTACGGTATAATCGGCTGTCGGTACTCCAGCAGCAGTCATTATTTCTTTGGCAAATATTTTACTTGCTTCCAGTCTGGCGGCAGATTTTGTGGGACCAAAAATATTTAAATTCGCTTTTTTAAAGCTGTCTACTATTCCTGCGGCCAGAGGTTTTTCTGGTCCAACTATAGTATAATCCACCGCTTTCGAACTGACGAAATCAATCAACCTGGGAAAATCAGATAATTTAATGTCAACATTTTCTCCGATTTCTGCTGTCCCGCCGTTACCTGGAGCGATATAGATTTTATCGATCCTTTCATCCTGTCTAAATTTCCAGGCCAGAGCATGTTCCCTTCCTCCACTGCCCAAGATCATTACATTCATTGCATTCCTCCTTTTTTTTAGAGCATAAAAATAGCCCAGGTCAGGAAACCTCTACCGTTGATGAGTAGAACCTCCCCGCCTGGGCTTTTATCCCTTCGGTGTAATAAATAATTTATCGCAAGAAAAAACACAATAAAATATAAATCTGTATCGCTCGGCCCGTTTAACCTATGTCGATATCACTTTTAGACATAGATCACCTTCGGAATCCTAGATACACTTCCCTCATAGTCAGGTCATTTACGGTAACCTGGTAGAGACTTGTGGGCCATATTCCCACCGTTATATGAGGACCATATTTAATTTTAAATTACAAAAATATCATATCATATAAAAAACGATCCGGCAAGTATGTTCGGTTTAATTTTCATCCTGCAGATCAGACCAGGCCAGGGTTGATTGAATCGCCTTCCGCCAGCCCTTATATAGTTTCTCTCTTTTGGCATCTGATAAATTTGGTTCAAAAGTCCTTTCAATCTTTCTGATCTTTTTGATTTCCTCGATATTCTCCCAAAAACCAACAGCTAGTCCGGCTAAAAATGCTGATCCAGCAGCCGTGGTTTCGGTATCTACGGGACGTTGAACCTCACTGTCACTCATATCGGCTAAAAATTGGAGTAAAAAGTTATTAGCGGAAGCTCCACCATCAACTCTGATCTCTTTAAATTTTATCCCGGTATCTTCAACCATAGCTATCAGCAGGTCTCGACTTTGATAGACGATAGCTTCTAGAGTGGCTCTAATCAGGTGATTTTTGGTTGTGCCTCGGGATATACCTACCATGGTCCCGCGAGCCTTAGGATGCCAGTGAGGGGCTCCTAAGCCGGTAAAAGCCGGGACAAGGTATACTCCATCGGTATCATCGACCTTCCGGGCGAAAAATTCTGAATCTCCGGAGTCCTCGATCAAGCTGAGCTCATCTCTAAGCCACTGGATGGCTGAACCGGCGTTAAAAATACTGCCCTCCAGGGCATATGTAACTTCGTCACCTATCTGCCAGGCTATGGTGGTGAGGAGGCCGTTCTCAGAGATGTAGGGTTCATTACCGGTGTTCATCAACAAAAAGGCCCCTGTGCCGATAGTAATTTTGGTCATGCCCTCGTTAAAGCAGCTCTGGGCGAAGGTGGCAGCCTGTTGATCCCCAGCTATTCCTGCGATAGGCACTTCCTGGCCAAAAAAGTGATGGGCCACAGTAGTGGTGTAAACTTCGCTGCTGGAGACAACCTCTGGTAATATGTTGGCCGGTATATCAAGAATATCCAGTAACTCTTCGTCCCATTTATGTTCATGAATATTGTAAATTAAAGTGCGGCTGGCGTTAGTTGCATCGGTTATGTGTTTCTTCCCTCCGCTCAATTTCCAGATTAACCAACTATCGATGGTCCCAAATATGAGATCGCCGTTTTCCGCCCTTTCCCGAGCGCCCTCTACATTGTCCAGGAGCCACTTTATCTTGGTTCCTGAAAAGTAAGGATCAAGCACTAATCCAGTTTTTTGATTGAATTTAGGCTCTAACCCCCGTTTTTTTAAATCAGCACAGATATCCTCGGTGCGGCGGCACTGCCACACGATGGCATTATGAATAGGTTCGGAAGTATTTTTATCCCAGATTAATGTTGTTTCTCTCTGGTTGGTGATCCCAATAGCAGCTATATCGGCGGGATCGATTTGAGCATCCTTGATCGCACCTGCCATAACTCCGAGGGTGGAGACCCATATATCAGAAGGATCATGTTCAACCCATCCAGACCGGGGATAATGTTGTTTAAATTCCTGTTGAGATTGGCCGATTATTCTGCCAGCGTGATTATAGATTATTGAGCGGGTACTTGTTGTTCCCTGGTCAATGGCTAAGATATATTCTGACATTATCCTATTCACCTCTTTAAATTATTCAAATTTTAAACCTTGCGGAGAGCAACAATCAATTCTATTTGATCGGCGGCATCTTCGATTATATCTGATACGTTAGTGATCATAGAGAGAAAGTCCCTATAAAGTACTTTGAGGCCAAACGAGATATCTTCTCTTTCGGCAAGAAGATTAATTAAGTTTGATTCGATCTGATCTATTTCCGATTCAAGGTCACATATCTGGTACACATAGGTGAAGGCCTGATGAATATCAGTAAAAACATAATCCAGGGCTGTCACCAGTTTATCAAACTGGGTTATAGTAAGATCCAGGATATTTTCGATCATTTTTCGGCCTTCCGGAGAAACATTCATGGACTCAAGGATGATAAAGTCAAGGGTACTTTCTGCTTTATCTGCGGCTTTATCTGTAAGCTTCAAAAGATGAATAAAATCTCTGCGGGTGTTCGGCACGAGATACCTTTTTTCGATCAACAATCGAATTATCCTGCGGCGAAGTTCATCTGCTTCAGATTCTAGATTATGAACTTTTTCTGAAATATCTTTAACTTCCTGGGTATTCCCCTGATCAATATAAATAATTAAAGCGTCTTTATATTCTTTTAAAGTTTCGGCTACTACCTGGGCATGTTTTTTATACAGTCTGGCTAAATCACCGGTCTGGTTAATTATTCCGCTCATTTTTTCACTCCTTAATTTTTTATGCTAATGTTGCGTATATACAGTCCTTAATCACCTTGATATCGTGCTCTTCAGCCAATTCATCGATTTCTTTGCTTCTGGTGCCTGGCTGCAGCCAGAGATATTCTATATTTCTCGCCCCGATTTTAGGGATGATTTCCCTGCCTATTTCTGGTCTGACGACCATATCTACTACATCTATTGTCTCCTCTATCTCGTCAATATCGGCATAACATTTTATCCCATCAATTTCTTCAAGGCGGGGATTGACGGGGAAGACTTCATAATCGTTGTCAGCGAGGCTTTTAACAATCTTATACCCGTAACGATGTTTTTTATTAGTGGCACCAATTACTGCCCATTTTTTTAATTTTAAGCTTTCTGCTTTAGCACTCATCAGTATCCCTCCAGCTATATTTTATAAAAGAAAATAACCCTGACCCAAAAAGGGGCAGAGTTAGATAAATAAATATTATTCTTCAACTAGTTCCATGGGCTCACCACAACAGACTAATTCGCCACCGCCAACATCAAGAACTTCGACCTCGTTGCCGCAGACGTTACAGTGAAATACCTGACCTCTTTTAGATACGTTCATAATTTTAACCCCCTATTATTTGAATATATTCTAACTTTATTATATTAAATTAACTTATAGCTGTCAATCAAAATCCGTGGGTTGTCAGGGCCTTTTCTAGATCAGAAATTAGATCGGCCGGATCTTCTAAGCCGATGGAAAGCCGCAGCAGATATGAATTTATCCCCAGTTCCGCCAGTACTTTTTTATCATAGTCGCGGTGGGTCATAAAAAAAGGATATTCTATCAATGATTCTGTATCTCCTAAACTGACGGCTAAGTGAAAATAATTCAGGGAATCTACAAATTCTCTGATTTGATCTACTTCCCCGGCCAGTTCAAAACTGATCATCGAACCTGGTCCGGACATCTGCCCGGCGATGATCTCTTTTTGCTTATCTTTAGCTAAAGCAGGGTAATAGACTGCTTTAACACTGGGCCAGCCCACAAGAAAGTTAGCAACTTCCTGGGCGTTCCGTTGAGCTTCTTCAACCCTAACTTTTAGGGTTTTTAAGCCTCTTAATATCAACCAGGCATTGAAGGGGCTTAAAACTGAACCTAATTCAGTTAAATAATTGAACTTGAGGTTTTGACAGTATTCTGAGGAATTAGCTACTACTATACCTCCCAGCAGGTCACCATGCCCCCCTAGATATTTGGTAGCACTATGCAGCACGATATCTGCGCCTAATTTTAAAGGCTGCTGCAGATAAGGGGTGGCAAAAGTATTATCGACCACCAACTTACAATCATTTTCCTGAGCGATCTCTGCAATCGCCGAGATATCTAACACCTCCAGGGTAGGGTTAGCGGGGGTTTCTAGATAGATCACTGAGGTATTTTCATTAATCTGTTCCTGTAAGTTAGTGGTGTTTTTCAGATTTAAAAGGCGATGTTCGATATCGTATGCTTTGAGCCAGCTGGTTATCAATTTATAGCTGGAACCATATAAGACATTATGGGCGATTATCTCCTGGCCTGGCTTCAATAAGGAGAGTAAGGTGGCCGAAATTGCCCCCATACCAGAAGCAAAAGCAACCGCTTCTGCTCCCCCTTCCAGGCAGGCCATCTTCTCTTCCAATACTTTTAAGGTGGGATTATTGCCCCTGGTATAGACATAATCATCGCTGGCGAAGGTGAAGGCGGCTTCGGCATCGGCCAGGCTATCAAAAGTGAAAGTGGAGGTCATAAAAATCGGATTGCTTAAGGCATTTTGGGGTTTAGACTCAGGTTCCCCGCCATGGATTAAGGCGGTGGCAAATTTAGTTGTTTCTTCTTTACGCATAAGGTTCAACCTCCTAAGATTAATTTATTTTCCTGGTTCGTAATGTTCACCCAGGGCGGCAGGTGGTCGAGATCTAACTACCGCTCCGGCCAGTACGATCACGGTCAAGACATAAGGGACCATCTGGATGAGTTCGGGAGCTATCCCCAGCTGTAAGCCCTGAAGCCGCATCTGCAGGGCGTCAGTATAGGCGAATAGGTAGCTGGCTCCAAATCCCCCCAGGGGATTCCACTGCCCGAAAATATTGGCTGCCAGGGCCATGTAGCCCCTTCCCGCCGACATGTTCCGGCTGAAAGCGTTCATATGTCCTAGAGATAAATAGGAGCCGCCCAGACCGGAGAGGATGCCGCTGGTGATAACGCAACCATACTGTATCTTTCTGATGTTAATTCCCAGCGTATCTGCAGCTTCAGGATGCTCCCCGATTATTCTCAATCTTAAACCTAAAGGGGTCTTAAACAACACTATCCAGCCGGTTACGATAGTAATCAACATTATATAAACCAGAGGATTCTGAACGCCGATAAGTTCTCTAAGTATGGGGATCCTATTTAAAAT
>JBNJDR010000019.1:0-28384 GCA_051745085.1 Bacillota bacterium
CTTCTTAATCAGTTTTAGTCTCATCTTTTGCCTGTCTGGCAAAAATCATATTCCATTAAAAAAGCCCTAGAAAATGTTCAGTGAACATATTTCTAAAGCTGAATTAACTGTTGATGGAACCAGTTTTACTATATCTTGCTATTGGTTTTTGACGACCATTTATACCTTAACAAACCTAGGACGGTTTGTCAAAGTTTTTTCGAGATTTATATTTTCCTCCCTGGAGCATGACGATGGAAATGAGGATGAATAATCCGCCCGCCAGTTGGATTAAAGTCAGTCTTTCTGCAAAGAATATAGCGGCCAGGATCACCGTAACCAAAGGCTCTACGGTGCTTACGATCGAAGCCCGAGAAGGTCCGATCATGCTTATTCCTAAATAAAACCCGGCCACCGCCAAAACTGTAGAAAAAATTGCCAGGCCGATACCCGCCATTAAGACCTGGGGATGCAGACCAGCAAGCATTAAATTACCCCGCACCACTCCGCTCAAGAGGAAGAAAAATGCAGCAGAGATGGTCACTATGGTAGATCCAGGCAGCCAATTAACCCTCTTTAAAATTCGATTACTTACCAGTATGTAAGAAGCATAAGCAACAGCGGCTAACAATACTGAGCCAACCCCAAGCAGGTTAACATCTCGAAAGACCGGGCCCAGGATCAATGCCAGGCCTGCACCGGCCATGCCGAGGGCGATCACATTTTCGCGATAGAGCTTCTCTTCCTTATTGAGAAAGGCAAAGATGGTCACCAGAGCGGGATAACTGTAGAGCAAAAATCCCGATAAGGATGCAGGAATTAAAGAAACTCCGAAGAAATAAAGGCTTGAGAGCAGGCCATATCCGGCAGCTCCTACTGCGATCAACTTAATTATGTCGGATCTGCTGATTTGATAGTTTTTCTTACTTACTATAAGGTATAATAAAAAGATGATGCTGGCCAGGCTAAAACGCACGAAGAGCAGCGTAGTAACATTTGCCCCATACCTATAGGCGTACTGAGCCAGAATGGGCATGGCGCCAAAACCGGCCGCGGAAAGCATCGTGATGAGAATACCCTTTTTCTCCTGATCAAAATACATCTTATCAACTCCTGCGATTTCCCCTGGAAAGGACGGATATTTATGTTACGAAAAATCGAAATTGTTCTGCCCACAGACTCAACCGACAGACTTACCGAGATCCTGGATGATTACGAGGTCCTGGATAAACACCACATCTCGTTATTAAAGGATAAATCTTTATACCTGCTTACTTTAAATGTAGAAAAAAGCGGCCCCCTCCTGGATGAACTGGAAAAAACTTTTTCAAACGTAGAGAACTTTCGGCTGAATATGTTCGAAGTAGAAGCCACCCTGCCCGCTGTAAAAAAGGAGGAAAAGGAGGAGGAAGAAGAAACCACCCCTTCAGAAACCCGGACAGAAGATGAACAGGAAGAAGAAAAAAATAGTAAGGGCCTAAGCCGCCAGGAGATTTATACCGATATCTCCGACTCCATCAACTTAAATCAAAGTTTCCTTATCATGACCATCCTCTCGGCCATCGTCGCCAGCAGCGGTGTCCTTCAGGACAACGTAGCTGTTATCGTGGGGGCTATGGTCATCGCCCCGCTGCTCGGGCCTAATGTCGGTCTGGCTTTAGCCTCAACCCTGGGTGATTTAGATTTAGGCAAGATGGCATTGAAAGCCGCTGCTGCCGGTACGCTTGCTGCCATAATCGTAGCCCTGCTGGCAGGTTTCATCCTCCAGCCCAGCGAATGGGGCCATGAAGTTTTAAGCCGCACCAGTGTAGGCTGGAGCGATATCACCCTTGCTTTAGCATCCGGCAGTGCTGGCACATTGGCCTTTACTACCGGCGCAGCTGGCGCGGTAATAGGAGTTATGATCGCGGTAGCTCTAATACCTCCTCTGGTGGTGGTTGGGCTTTTAGCCGGCGCCGGGGATTTCGTATTAGCCGGAGGAGCTCTCTTACTTTTCATCTCCAATATCGTCTGTATCAACCTGGCCGGGGTCTTAACCTTCATCTACCAGGGGATCAGTCCTCTAAATTGGTGGGAGGAAAAAAAGGCGAAAAAGTCAACCCGTTTCAGCCTTCTCATCTGGATAGGATTACTCCTGCTTATCATTGTAACCATCCAGCTTGTCCAGTAAATTTTAGAGGATTTCCTGCTCATAATCAGTGCAGGCTGCCTGGATTACCTGATGAGCGTGATCCCGACCGTAAGCAGCCAGGATCTGACAGACCGGTTCTTCCGAGCCAGGTGCCCTTTTATAACTCAAAAAATAATGTTTGATCCGGGCGAGGATGCCTGCTGGCAGTTCGGTAATATCGTTTAAGTCTCCATAAACAGCGTCGTTCTCCAGCACGCTGATGATTTTATCGTCAGCTTCTCCCCTATCCAGTAAAGCCAGACCGCCGATCGGTTTGGCCGAAACCAGGATATCTCCATGCGGTACGATCTTTTCGGTTAAGACCAGAATATCCAGGGGATCACCATCTCCCTCTACATTCAACTTTTCTTCAGTCAACTCAGCCATCAATTTAGCTATCTGGGAGCCACAATAAGTCTTTGGTACCATTCCGTAGGGCGCAGGTGAGTAACTGGAAAAACGCTGCGGCCGATCAACCTTTAAGATTCCACTAACTTTATCCAGCTCGTACTTGATGCCATCATCCGGCACCAGTTCAATATATGCCTGGACCAGCTCCGGTACCGCTTCCCCTCTAGAAACTCCATGCCAGGGATGGGCGCGAAATTTACGGCTTTTCTGCAACTTAATCACCCTTTCCCAATTATTTCTTAATTTTCCTTGACAGCAATAATAATAGCTGTTATAATCTTTTTATACTTTAAAGTAATAAATTTTAGACAACTAAGGTTCTTTTCTCCTCCAAGCTGATAGACAAAGTTTCTATCAGACAGCCCTCAACCCTTCCTGCCCGGTTGAGGGTTTTTGTATTCCAGGGCTAATAAAAGCTCTTTCATTTCCAAACCTCCATTGAATCCCCCTAAACTACCGTCTGACTTAACCACTCTGTGGCAGGGATAGATGAGGGGGAGAGGGTTGGTTTTCATCACCTGGCCCACAGCCTGCCAGGCTCCAGGATAGCCGGCTGCTTCCGCCAATTCCTTATAACTTATCGTCTCCCCGTAAGGAACCTCACGCAAACTCGTTAAAACTTCGCGTTGAAACGCAGTACCTTTCAGATGTACTGGAATACTAAACCTGTACAGGTTCCCGGCCAGATAATCCTCCAGCTCCCGACAGGCCCTCCAGGCTGGTAAGGTAAGATAACTTTCCTGTTTATGCTCCTGGCTGGAATGAAAGCTGAGTTCAACCAACTTCTCTCCTGCAAAAACCAGCTGGGTTTTTCCTATCAGGGAGAACTTATAAGTTAACTTAGTGAGATCTGTCATCTTCTTCCTCTTCCCTGGGCTCATATTCGTAATCCCCATTTATAATATCCGGCTCATCCTGCTTCTGCTTCGTGTTACTATTACTATAATAAAAATTAAATGAAGAAGAACCTTCACTTTTTTCGATATACTTCTGTAGATACTTTTTCAGGAGATTTGCTATAAAGGGACGGCTGCCCGGTAGGATGAATAGAAAACCGGCTACATCCGTCAGTAAACCTGGAGTCAACAGCATTGCTCCCCCAACCAGGATCATAACCCCCTGGATTATTTCATCTGCCGGGAGCTTACCCTGATTCAAATTACTGCGCAATTTATTAACAACTAAGAATCCCTGCATTTTAGCCAGGCTAACCCCGATAACACCGGTTGCAGCCACCAATATCAACGTAGGTATGATCCCAATAACGCCTCCCACCTGGATGAGGAGAGCCAGCTCGATCATCGGCACCAGGGTAAAAAGTAGTAATAATCTAATAAACATTATCTCACCTCCAGCATATCAATAGCTCTATCTTTTCGCTTAATTTTCTCTAAAAAAATCAACGATATCATCTTTTACTTCCATGGGAATACGGTGGTCTAGATCAGGATAGACTTTAAACTCCACCTGAGCCCCGGCCTCGCCGTACAGTTCTGCCGCCAGATCCAGTTGAGCCAGAGTATCTTCTCCCAGCTCAGCTTCGATCAATTCCCGTTCGGCAGCGGTGAAATAGGCGCGATCGTCCAGCAAGTTAAACTCGTCTTCCTCCCCCTGGAAAATGAACATCTCTATTTCGCTAAAATCTACAGCCGACCCGGCTAAACCACCTCGGCCCAGAGGAAATTCCAGCTCGACCCCCTGGTAAGTTTCCACCGGTACCGCCGGCCAACCGCCTGGAGCTCCGAGCGCCGCTTTAAGCACATGGTCGGGGTTAAATACGAGCCAGCGGGAGGCGGTTAAAGCACTGGCATCGTAGCCGAATAGATAAGCTTGCTCGGCAATTGTATATTCAAAGTCCTGCAGTTCTTCTATCCCCTGTTGAAACATCCGGGTCAACCGATCCAGAGTGGCTTCATCTCTAAACTCGGACCCTGCCAAAACCGGAACCAGAAGGGGCGATGAGGATTCATCGGCAAAGATCTGCATAGTTTTAATCTGGGTTCTGGCCTCCTCCCGCAGCTCTTCGCTGCCGGGTTCGGCCTGGCCGGGAAAGGGATGAATTATAATCGGCATGGCAATATCCCGATCTATATCTGGAGGTAGATACATGAAATACTCACCCTGCTCGTCTTCCAGACTGAAAAGCTGCACGGAAGGATCGCTCTGCATCCCCTGGTAAACGGAATATCCTACCAGAGCCAGTAATATCACCGCGGTTACCAGCAGATAACCCTTCATTTTATTAAGTCTACCGTATATATCATCTCTTATATTGTCATCTCTGCCTCTTCCTAGCATCACTTCCAACTCCTATTTCTCTTATTATTCCAGCTTAAGCAGCAGCTCTTTATTGCCGACTTCATCGCCTTCAGCAACCAGGATGGAAACAACCTGGCCGTCTAAAGGCGCGGTAATCTCGGTTTCCATCTTCATCGCTTCCATCAATAATAAAGGCTGGCCTTTACTTACTTCCGTGCCTGTTTCTACCAGGATTGTGCCTACCGTACCGGGCATGGAAGCTCCAATTTCCCCGGGCTTGTCTGGATCGGCTTTGCGGCTGACCGGTTCTTCTGAATTCTGCGGCCGGCTCCTATCCTCGATCTCGATCTCCCGCCGATGACCGTTAACCTCGAAGGTGAGATATTTACTGCTCCCTTCCCCCGGGCGCATAGCTACGTATTTAACGATCAATTTTTTGCCTTCATCCAGCTCGATCTCGGTGATCTCACCCTCCTGGAGACCGTGGAAGAACAGATCACTGCTCAACGGACTGAGCTGCCCATATTTCTGCTGGTTATCCAGATAATCGGAAAAAACTTTAGGATAAAGAGCACTGCTTAACAGTTCCGCTTGCTCTGGTTTCCGCTCTATCCTGGCCCCTATATCTTCCGCTATTTCCTTGAAATCTATGGGTTTCAGGGTTTGACCGGCTCTTTCAGTCAGGGGTTCATCTCCCTTCAAAACTACCTTCTGTAACTCCGGGGGGAAGCCCCCTTCCGGCTGGCCCATCAAACCTTTAAAGTAAGCTACAACCGAGTCGGGAAAGGCCATGTTCGCACCTTTTTCTACTATATTATCTGGCGTCAGATCATTCTGGACCATAAAAATTGCCAGATCTCCCACCGCTTTGGAGGTTGGGGTCACTTTGATGATGTCGCCCAGCATGAAGTTAACCTTCCGGTACATCTCCTTGATTTCTTTGAAGCGGTGACTTAACCCCAGGCTTTCTATCTGGGGCTTAAGGTTAGAATACTGTCCGCCGGGGATCTCGTAGCGATAGATCTCGGCTGCCCCGGACTTGAGATCAGACTCAAATTCCTGATAGATCGGCCTGATCGTCTGCCAGTAATCGGACAACTGCTGCAGCTGCTTAAAATCAATACCTGGATCCCGCTCCGTATTTTCCAGAGCAGCCAGGATCGAATTAAGGGCAGGCTGCGAAGTTAAACCGGCCATGCTGTTAGCAGCGACATCGACAATATCCACCCCGGCCTCGCTGGCCTGTAATAATGCAGCCAGACCATTGCCAGAAGTATCGTGAGTATGGAGATGGATAGGCAGGTTGACCTCGCTCTTTAAAGCCCCGATCAGTTCTTGCGCAGCATAAGGCTTAAGCAGACCGGCCATATCTTTGATGCAGAGGATATCTGCTCCCATCTCCTCAACTTGTTTAGCTTTATTTAAATAATAATCTAAATCGTACTTAGACCGCTCCGGATTGAGGATATCACCGGTATAACAGATAGCCACCTCGGCCAGAGCCCCGGTCTTCTTCACTTCCTCCAGAGCTATCTCCAGACCCGGCCACCAGTTAAGGGCATCGAAGATCCGAAAGATATCAATACCAGACCCGGCCGCCTCCTGAACGAACTCCCGGATCAGGTTATCCGGATAATTCTTATAGCCCACGGCATTTGAGCCGCGCAGTAACATCTGAAAGAGAATATTAGGAATCCTCTCCCGGAGTTTACGCAGCCGTTCCCAGGGCGATTCCTGTAAATAGCGGTAGGCTACGTCAAAAGTCGCGCCGCCCCACATTTCCAGAGAAAAAAGCTTCGAGCCGTACCGGGCAATGTGATCAGCTATCTTATACATGTCATGACTGCGCATCCTGGTGGCGAGCAAAGACTGATGAGCATCCCGCAGGGTGGTATCGGTCAACAACAGGCGGGGTTCCTGTAAGATCTCCCGGCAGAACGCCTCCTTCCCCAGAGATTTAAAGCGGTCCCGACTGCCAGCGGGCACCTCCGCATCCAGTTCGGGCAGATGATATGAATCGAATTCCGGCTTGCTGCCCCGGGTCTTATTTACAATTATTTCTCCCAGGTACTGAAGGATCCCGATCTCCTCATCCTGTTTATCTGAGGTCAAGGTCAAACCGGGATGGTCTTTCAGAAACCCGGTGTCGGCCTGACCCGCCTGGAACTCTGGATAATTGAGTAAGTTTATCAGAAAGTCCCGGTTCGTGGCCACCCCCTGGATCTTCATCTCCTCGAGAGAACGGATCGCTTTACGCACAGTATCTTTGAAATCACGCGACCAGGAAATAACTTTAACGATCAGACTATCGAAATACGGGGTGATTTCCGCCCCGGTATAGCCATTGCCGCCATCCAGGCGGATGCCGTTGCCGGAACCGGTTCTATAAAGAGTGATCTTTCCGGTATCTGGTCGAAAATCCTCCCGAGGATCCTCGGTGGTAACCCGAGCCTGCAGGGAATAACCGGTACAGAAGATATCGGCCTGACTTGTTATACCTATTTCTGGATCGGTCAATGCTTTACCTTCGGCCAGGTGAATCTGAGCCTGAACGATATCGATCCCGGTGATCATTTCGGTTACCGTATGTTCTACCTGCAGCCTGGGATTAACCTCTATAAAATAATAGTTATCATCTTTATCGACTAAAAACTCAACCGTACCAGCGCCCAAATATCCTCCAGATGAAAGGAGCTTAACTGCGTCCTGCTGCAGTTCCCGGCGCAGTTCATCCTTCAGAGCAAAAGCCGGAGCATACTCGATGATCTTCTGGTAACGGCGTTGAATCGAGCAGTCCCGCTCGAACAAATGGACCGTGTTTCCAAAATCATCACTTAAAATCTGCACTTCCACGTGGCGGGGGCTTTCCAAAAACTTTTCTATAAACAGCTCACCTCGAGCAAAGGCTCGATCTGCTTCTTTGCGAGCTGAAGCCAGAGCCTCTTCAAACTGAGACTTATTTTCTACAAGGCGCATCCCTCGACCACCACCCCCGGCCGCAGCTTTGATGAGCAGAGGAAATCCTGCCTCCTCCACTATACTGTGAACCTCGTCTAAATCCTGAACCGGTCCATTCGATCCAGGGATAACCGGAATACCTAAGTCCAGAGCTAACCGCTTGCATTCGATCTTATCGCCGTAGCGGGCCAGCATATCTGCATTTGGCCCAATAAAAATCAAACCCGCTTCCTCACACTGGCGGGCAAATTGAGCGTTCTCCGATAAAAAACCGTACCCTGGATGGATGGCGTCTACGTTCTTTTTTAAAGCCAATTCTATTATTTCATCCTGGGCCAGATAAGATTTCAAGGGGGTTTTACCTCTCCCGATCTCATAAGCCTCGTCGGCCTTAGTCCGATAAAGCGACTTCTTATCAGCATCGTGATAAACGGCCACGGTCCTAATCTGCAGTTCCTGACATGCTCTGATCACCCGAATGGCAATCTCTCCTCTATTAGCAACCAAAACCTTCTTGATCTTTCTCGTTTGTGTTTCCATGCTCGCTTCTCCTTTCTCGTTTATACTACTCTATTCTTCTTTCTTTTTAATAATACCTCAATTTTTTGCGCAAAAAGAATCGATAAAAAATCGCCCCGAAGACGAATCCCCCGATATGAGCCCACCAGGCTACCCCACCAGCAGCCCCTTGAAAAGCTATAACTGCGGTCCCGTAGTAAATCTGGGTCAACAGCCAGATACCGATAAAAACCAGGGCCGGCAGCGAAACTATATAAGGAAAGAAAAAGATGGGAATCAAGGTAACCACCCGGGCTAAAGGGAACAAGAAAACGTAAGCTGCCATGATCCCGGCTACCGCTCCTGAAGCACCGATAGTAGGCAGGGAAGAACCGGCGTTAAAGAAGAGCTGAACAAAACCGGCAACCAATCCGCTCAAGAGATAGAACGACAGATAAGAAAAACTCCCCATCCTATCTTCTACATTATCACCAAATAGGGCCAGTATCCACATATTCCCCACTAAGTGGACTATACCCCCGTGAAGAAACATCGAGGTCAGGGGGGTGTAAATATTTCCAGTTAGGTCATTGATAAATAACTGAGGTGTGAGCCCGTAGGTATAGATGAACTCCCTCAGCACATTGGGACCCATCGTAGCCTGGAAGATGAAAATAAGTACATTAATCACAATTATTATTACTGTTATGACAGGCGTTTTTTTCCTGGGTACATTGTCTCTTAATGGAAGCATTCTCTTAACTCCTTACTTATTAAATTTTAAACTGGATTTATCCGGAAAAATGTTATATCCTATACACAAAGAAGACAAGGGGGTAAAACCATGAATATCGAGTTTGAAAAAATTAAAAATGATCTTGATATAGCTTTAACCGAGTTTATAAAAGAGGCTGACTTAAAACCAAAGGATATCTTCGTTATAGGCTGTTCTACCAGCGAAATCAAGGGAGATAAAATCGGCAAAGCTTCCAGCCTGGATATTGCCGAACATCTCTATCCAGTAATCTCCAAACAGATGGTTCAACACGACCTATTTGCCGCTTTTCAGGGGTGTGAACATATCAATCGCGCCCTAACAATTTCTGAAGAATGTCGAAAATATTATAATTTAGAAGCTGTAACCGTCATCCCCCATCCTGACGCCGGCGGCGCTATGGCAGCAACTGCCTATAAAAAAATGGAAAACCCGGTAGTCGTAGAAAACATCCAGGCTGTAGCCGGCATAGATATCGGCGATACTTTCATCGGCATGCACCTTAAGCCTGTGGCCGTTCCGGTCCGTACTTCGATCAAAACTATAGGTAAAGCCCACTTCACCGCGGCCAGAACACGGCCAAAACTGATCGGCGGCAGAAGGGCTCATTATCCAGAAAAATAGATCAAGCAGATCTTCTGAGCATTATAATATTATTTCTTGATGAAAGAAGAAATTCCTTTAATCATCATCTTATCAAAAATATCTCCTAATATCCATTAATATTACAAGTTAAAGCAGGAATTTAATTCTCCACCGCTAAATATAATTAATAAGCTGATTAATAAAGGAGGTTTTAATCTATATGAAAATGATGTATGGAATGCTCATGGCTTTAACCCTGCCAGCTTTATTTGCTGTTTATTCTTTCGGCACCAAAGCACTTCTTCTGATAATCACCGGTGTCGCCTCAGCTGTACTGGCAGAAGCCATCTACCAAAAATTAACCGGCCAAAAAATCACGATTAAAGATGGTAGTGCTGCCGTCACCGGTCTTCTGCTGAGCCTGGCCGTTTCTACTTCGACGCCATGGTATGCCCTGGCCATTTCAGCCGCTTTCGGTATTATCGTGGGTAAGCAGCTGTTTGGCGGCTTCGGCAAAAATATTTTTAATCCCGCCATCTTCGGCCGACTCTTTTATCTCTTTGCCTTTCCGGATTCAATTCTGCCCTGGCGGGATCCAGTCGATATGTCGACCACCTCGA
Source organism: Bacillota bacterium (assembly GCA_051745085.1). Taxonomy (GTDB): domain Bacteria; phylum Bacillota; class Halanaerobiia; order Halanaerobiales; family Halarsenatibacteraceae; genus Halonatronomonas. The sequence goes on from JBNJDR010000019.1 coordinate 10,256, forward strand.
CCCCGCTGGAGATAATTAGAGAGACCGGGGAGTTAGCTCCAACCAGCGATCTATTTTTAGGTCGAATCCCCGGCACGCTGGGAGAAATTTCAGCTCTGCTTTTACTCATTGGCGGAGCATATTTGATCTATAAGGGTTATGCCCGCTGGAGGATCCCGGCCAGTATCTTAGCCACTGTGTTTATATTAGCTTTACTCAGTGGACAAAGTCCGTTATTTCATCTCTTCGCCGGTAGTTTAATTTTGGGTTCATTCTACATGGCCACCGATCCGATGACCTCGCCTCGATTTCCGAAAGCTCAGATTATCTTCGGAATAGGTATAGGCATAATAACTATGATTATGAGAGAATGGGGCTGGGCCTCAAATGGTTACATCTTTACCGAAGGCACAACTTTTGCCATTTTAGGCATGAACTTAACCGTACCGTGGTTAAACAAAATATTTAACCCCCGTAAATAATAGAATAATCTTATAATAATTAAGTCCAACAGGAATATTCCTGTTGGACTTTTTTTAGTTATATTGTTACAAAAAAGCTTAAATATTGACGAAAAAGCAGGAAATATTAAATTTTTAGCTAATTATTAATTTAATAATACCTAGAAAATACTAACTTAGTGGAGGTAGAATATGCAGAATAAAGATATGCAGGACAAAGCAGCTAAATATCTTAATTTACCTATTATGATAGGTAATCAAGAAGATTACCTGGATATACTAAAGAGAGAATCGACTCAACTATCTTTAATTGCCAAAAAGGATAACATAGAGGTTATTCAGCAGATAATCGCTCCCGACAAAGTTTTTATGCTTAAAACAGAAGAGGATTCATTTGAATTTTATTATATTTTAGAAGGGGAAATTCAAAACCAAACCACCCATAGGGTTTTAACAGCAGGTAATTTTATAACAGTGCAGGGGGAGATAGAAGGAGAATATTTCAAGACCTTGACCCAGTGTAAATTATTATTGTTCAGTACAAACCCTATATTCGATTCCCTGCAGAAACAGTTTACCGAACTAATCGCTTTAAACGAGCAGGTAAAAACAAAAGATAAGCAAACAGACTCTCACTGTACCCGCCTGCAAAATTTATCCTTGAAAACAGCCGAGATTATGAAATTAAGTAACAGAAAATTATTTACTCTGGGTTATGCCTCCTTCTTACATGATATAGGTAAGATCGAGATAGACCCAAGGATTTTAACTAAACCAGGGGACCTTAACAAAGAGGAATGGGAAGAAATGAAGACCCATTCTAGCAAAGGAAGAGAGATAATCTTAGAATATTTAAAAGAAGGGTTTTTCAAAGAGGTGGCTGAAATCGTTCATCAACACCATGAAAAATATGATGGTTCTGGTTATCCCCGGAGGCTGAGCGGCAATGATATTATGATCGAAGCCCAGATTTTAAGTGTGGTCGATGCCTATGATGCTATGACCAGCGAGAGACCTTACCAAAAAGCCCGCAGTAGAGTAGAAGCCCTTGAGGAAATCGAACGCTGCTCCGGCAGCCATTTTTCACCGCCTGTAGTAAAGGCTTTCATTAAAGCAGAAAATGAACTCTATCAGGAAAACAACCTATAAAAACAAGATCGGGTTCACCTGAAGTCAGGTGAACCCTTAAAAAATTTATTTGCCTGCAACATAAATCGGATTATGTGGGCCCTGCCCCTCTCCGTTTGTTTCCGCAGAGGAATCCGGTTCTGGGTCAGCAGGATTTTCTATCACCCTACTTCCATCTTCCAAAACTTCAACCGAGGCTGATTCAGCCAGGGTCGACAGGGAAAATGTGAATACAATCATAAGTACCAGCATCAATATAGCCGCCTTTTTCAACATAAATACCTCCTCTCTTGAGAGTTCTCCTTTTCCGATCCTTTTTAAAAAGAACCGGCGAAAGATAACGGCTAATTAGCCTATAGATAGAGTTAAATAAAAAAACCTGCCAAAAACCCTAAGGGCGGCAGGATAAACTCTAAACAGGTAACCCGGCCACCTTAGCAGTATGCTTTAGGTCCGTGGCTTTGCGCTTCTTTCCTTTCGAAAAGAGTTGCCCTTATCTTTCAGAATTATTCTTTTTATTTAAAATAATTCTAGCATATTAAAGCTTAAAAGTCAATATCCCCGGCTAAAATGATAGTGACAGCTCACTTAGAAATTTGAGGATAACCTGATTTTTATAACAAAAAACCGGATAAATTCTGTTAGTATATATTTACAAAAAAAGACCCTCAAAAAATAGAGGGTTTTAGTTAATTTATTCAATTTAAAAATGGGGTGGACGATGGGTTTCGAACCCACGGCCTCAGGAGCCACAATCCTGCGCTCTAGCCTACTGAGCTACGCCCACCACAAAATTTGAAGTTAGATTAAATTATCATTTTAAAAATGGCGCGCCTGACAGGATTCGAACCTGTGGCCTACGGATTAGAAGTCCGTTGCTCTATCCAGACTGAGCTACAGGCGCTGAATATGTTACAGGATAAGAGGCTAACTCATTACCCTGCACTAGATATATTATAATAAAGAGGGCTATTTGTCAAGGATTAATTTGTTCATCGATTACTTTTTTCATCTTTTTTAAAGCCCGAGACCGATGGCTGATCTCGTTTTTTTCTGCCAGGCTCAATTCAGCAAAAGTTCGCTCTTTTTCCGGGAGATAGAAAACCGGATCATACCCAAAACCATTACTCCCCCGCGGGGTGGAGATAATCCTGCCCGGGCAGACACCGGCAACCGTTATCTCTTCTTCGGTTTGGGGATCGTAAAGAGCGGCAACGGTGATGAATTTAGCTTCCTTCTCTTCCGCTGTTTTATCTTCCAGGAGTGCCAGGAGGTAGCGCACGTTATCCTGATCGCTGGCTTCTTCTCCAGCGAACCGGGCTGAGCGCACGCCGGGACGGCCGTCTAATCCTTCTACGAACAGACCGGTATCATCGGCCAGAGTTAACAGACCGCTCTTCTCTGCTCCGGCTTTAGCTTTCAGCAGAGCATTTGCTTCTAAAGTCTCCCCGGTTTCTTCAACCTGCAGGCCTAAACCTAACTCCAGAGGAGATACTATTTCCAGATTTAAATCCTCATACATCTTCTTTATTTCCACGATCTTCCCGGGATTGCCGGTAGCGATCAGCATTCTTCTCATCTTAATCTTCCTCCAGTGCCTGTTTTTGTGCCTCAACCAGCTGCGCGATGCCCTTTTCACCGAGATCCAGCATCTCAAATAGTTCCTCCCGGGTATAGGGCTCTTTCTCCGCGGTACCCTGAACCTCAATGATCCGACCAGATTCGGTCATGACCAGATTCAAATCGACCTGGGCCTGGCTATCTTCCTCATATTTTAGATCCAGCAGAGGCACACCATCTATGATGCCGATACTGGTAGCTGCTACGTGCTCCTGCAGGGGTGATTCCTGGATCTCCCCCCTATCTAAAAGATAAGTAATGCTGTCCTGTAGAGCCACAAAAGCCCCAGTTATGGAAGCTGTCCGGGTCCCCCCGTCGGCCTGGATGACATCGCAGTCTATCCAGATTGTCCTTTCCCCGATGACGGTAAGGTCGATCGCTGCCCGCAGTGCTCGCCCGATCAAGCGTTGAATCTCTCTGGTTCGTCCACTGATCTTACCTCGAGCCGCTTCCCGGATGTTTCTAGACTGCGTCGAGCGAGGAAGAAGCGAATATTCGGCAGTAAGCCAGCCTTTCCCCTGGTTTCTTAAAAAGTAAGGAACGCTGTCTTCTATTGAAGCCGTACAAATTACTTTGGTATCTCCTGTACTGATCAGAACCGATCCTTCTGCATATTTAGTATAATTTCGCTCGATGGTTACCGGTCTGATCTCATCGTTGTTGCGGTCTTCTCTTATATAAGCCATTAGTTAATCACCTTTCCTGAATCCACTTTCAAGCTTCACTTACAGTCTGCTCAACTGGAACTGGCTCCGCTCATTCCCGACCAGGCCTGCCAGCAGAAAAAATCCGGTCCGGGGATCGACTTTGAACTCGGGTAAAAGCTGAAACCCTTCGATATCTCCGGTTTTGCTCATATGGATCCGGGGACCGGTGCAGACATATTTTACATCTCCCACCTTGATATGCTCGTCATCTAAATAATTAACTTTGCTGTTTTGGGCGATCATCTCATTAACTTCGGCCTCGATCTCTTCGATTTCAAAATCTGGCTGTTCATTAAACTGGAGCACGAACCCGCTTTTCACATCGCTATGCAGCGGGGGCCGCATGTAACCTCTGTTTTCGATGGCCAGAGCGGTCAGATCCTCGGCGGTGTGAGCCATCCGGCGGAACTTTATCGACTTGAAGACTATCTTCCCGATTTCCGCGGCAGTGGGCCCGAATACTCCCGGTCGGGTGACCAGGACCTCTTCCCCGATCCCCACCAGCAGAGCCGGCTCTATAGAAAGATGGGGTTCGATCAGGTTGAAATGTTCGATGACCACCCGCCGGCCTTTGAGGACAGCCTTCTCTATGGCCTGGGCCAACTGCCAGGGCTGGGTAAAGGCAGTTTCGAACCGGATATCCACGTGGTAAGTGTGAGACTGGAAATGGTCCTCCTGATAATCGTTTAAGACCGGGAGGGGCCGGGAATTAATCCCTTCATCATCATTGGTCAAAGTCAGACCCGGGAACATCCCCTTGATCAAGAGAGACTTACCGGCTCCGGCATCTCCCACCAGACCGATCAATTTATCGTTGGCATGGAGGTGGATCTGAGAGATGTTATTCCCTAAAAACAAAATCCTATCTTTACCCCGCGGGGCGTAATATACTGAATGGGCAAAACTATCTATCACTTAAAATCAACTCCTATCCTATATCATACCACACTGGCCAGGATATAGTAAAAACATTTTAGATCTCTATCTCTAACAGAGGGGCATGCTGCTGGGCCCCGTAAACATCTCTCTCTCCCGGGGAACCGGCCGGCAGAGGTCTTTTTAAGGTAACTTTGATCGCCTGGGCCGGCTCAAAATAGATTACTTCACTGACGTCCTCCCGGGGAACTCCGTAGAGTTGTGCGATCCTGGCTGAGGTAATGACCTCCTTATTTTTGACTAATTGGAAATCTTCGTAGGTGTCAAAAAGGATATCCAGGGTCAACTCATACGGCCCTGCATTTTTGCTTCTGACCACGGCGGCCAGATCAACTAATTTAACTGCCATTTTATCTCCCTCCTCGATAGCGGACTTTTTCGATGGCAAAGGGCTCGATCGGGTTGTCCACTTTGATGAGATGGTGAAGGCTGAAGCGGTAAACCTCGCCGCCGTGAAAATCCGAGGGAGAATAAGGGAAAGCCAGGTTCCCGGCGGTCGCTTTTCGGCCTTCATAGCCGTAATGGAGCAGACTGGAACGGGCAAAGCTGCAGATGGTGTCCGCTAATTCCTGGGTGCGGGCGATAGCTTCAATGATCAAGCCGATCTCGTAGTGAGGGGGATAATTTCGCTTCGGCTCCAGTTCGCCCATCACGCCATCCCGGCCGTACTGCTTGAAGATCAGGTCATAGTCGGCCCCGGTCAATTCGGTAAAATTATCGGCTACCATGGCTCGGATATCTACCAGGATCGAATCCAGCTGGGAGATCATAATCGGATCCCGGGCCCCGGCTATGGAGATGGTCCGGTAACCGACCAGGCTGGCTCCCTCTAGCTTGATCGTGTACTGTTCGTCTTCCTTGAATTTGCTGCCGCTCACCTCAACCTCCCGGTCAGAAATGGCGGTGAATTCGGTCTCGGTTAAATCTATCTCCCCCCCTGGACCCACCAGGTGATAGGGATCGGCCTTCTCGTATAAGGTGTGGGCTGCTACCGAGGTGACGGTACATCTTCGGTTTGGGTTCAGGGGCTTCAAGATAAACGAATCTTCGGTTAAGGTCCCCAACATGCAGTCACTTCCGCTGCCGGGATCGGCTGCGATACTGGCACATTCCAGAATTTTACCCATGTGCAGGGCCAGGCCTGGCTTGAACCCAGCTTTGATGGCCGGGGCCGCAAAGACGGTTGGATCATATGCCCGTCCGCACAGGATGACGTCAGGCTCATCTTCCAGCGCTGCCACGATCGGCTCCACCCCCATCTGACCGACGATGTTGGCCGCCTCCTTAATATCGCCGATTCCAATCTCCTCGGCCGGAGCCAGAGGCTCTAACTGACCTTCGGCCAGTTTATTGGCTACGTAGTCTGGTTCAAACTGGGCGCTGATCAGACTGACCTGCAGATCCCAGCCTTCCTCATCTGCCAGTTCTTCTACGATTTTTGCTGTCCAGTTCAGATGGGAATCCGCGCCTGAACCTCCTGCCGTCCCTACCAGGACCGGTACGGACAATTTCTGCCCCCCTCTGATGATGAATCTCAGATCCCGTTTGACCGCTTCCCGATCGGTAAAGGACCTACCTGAACCCAGATAATAGGGGCCAGGATCGGTTGAACCACCGTCGACGGCGATAGCATCTGGTTTCTCCGCCAGACCGGCCTGGAAGGATTTTTCCGGAAACCCATATCCTAAAATAGCTGTTGGGGCTAATACTTTAAATTGTTCCATCACTATCTACCTACTCCTTTAAATGCTGCTTTGGTTTGGTCTTCCCTGGTCTTCTTCCACTCAAGATACCTTAAAGTTCTCTGCATCTGATTGTTAACTATCATTAAACCTTCGTCCAGCCCCATCCCCGGCTTAGCCAGGATCTGATCCGGTTGGGTAGCCAGAGCGATATCGGTACAGACCCGGGCAGATCGATCTGTTTCGTTACAGGTCCCACCCTGGTAAGCACCTAAACCTTTAGCTTTGCAGTAGAGAACGGCCTCGATGGTATTGTGGATTCCGCCTAAATCCGGCGTTTTGATCTGGATCATATGGCCGGCTTTATTATCAGCAAAATCTTTAATATCCTCTAAGGTGTTACACCATTCATCCGCCACCAATTCCACGGTAGAACCAGCTTGATCAAGGCTGGCAGTTAATTCTGCCAGAAGTTCAATCTGATCCTGGCGGTTACCGGCATCCATCGGCCCCTCCAGCCTCAATTTAAAAGGACTGGCAGCTTTTTCTGCCTCTAGAATGTAGTCGGTCATGGCTTTCAGGTCATTAGCGAAGGCTTCACCGATCGTACCATAAACGTCGATATGGAGAACCGGCCGGTAACCTGCCTGGCCTACCTGCTGGATCCTATCCCGCAGCCAGCCGATATACTTCAGCAGTTTTTCTCCCCGCTGACCTAACTTATCGGCTACGTTATTGATCAAACCGTGGGGAAGAACCCGAGCCTCTTTGATTATAGCTTTATCGGCGTTCAAATACCGGTCATCCCCGGTCTGGGTGAAGATCGGAATAGCTTCGGCGCTCAATTCCAGGTCATACTCTTTAGCCACCACTTCGGTCCGGCTCAAGTTATGGGCCTGGGCTACCGCAGATAAAGCGGCCTGACTTAAACCATAGCGGATGGCGGTATGAAGTCTGTGTCCTTCCACTTCCAGTTTTTCGATTATATCAGCCAGTTCCCGAAAGCTTTCCAGTGATTGCCCTACCAGCCCGGCTTTAACTGGCCCTTCGATGACCGGGATGAACTCCTGGCTGAGAAAGAGGGGATCTCTTCCCCCGGCGCCGGAATACTGAACCGCGGCGCAATCTCCTCCAGCGCTGCTGCCGTCAGACAGGATAAACTCAACTGAAATAGCCTCGCCGGCCTGACGAACCTGGCTGAAACCTTCGGTGGCTGGCTTACCTTGATAGGTGGCACCATCACTGCGGGCCCCTGTCTTGATCGCTTTCTGGTCGTCAAAGTAGAATCCGGTCAAAGCCGGAGCGGCAATTACATCTATGATCTCTAACATTTAATTATTCCCCCTAATCCCTTGGTCTACCTATTAACATACCTTTACCGATCGCGTAAATATCATCTATTACCATCTGAAAGTTGATCTCTCTATCTTCAAATCTGGCCCGTTCTTCCAGACGATTTTTGTGAAAATCTTTTACATCTTCGGGTAGGGGTAGATCGCCGGTATTCAGATATCTGACTGCCCCGCTGTTATCTCGGGCGGGCAGAATCTTTCCTTTGTTAAATTGGCTGGGAGCGAAAGGTACATCTACTATTCCAGCCTCAAAAGCCCGGACGGTTCCTTTAGCCCAATCACCAGAGCCCATGCTTTTAACTCCATCCAATATCGCCTGCGTTTCCGCTTTGATCATTTCCTTCTCCAGGTCAAGTTTCTTCGTCTGTTCCAGAGACTGGTCTTTTAACATATTAACTATCTGCTTGGTTGTCTTCAAACCAGAGGCATTGGCTTCTTTGGTCGGTATCCCCATGGCTTCGTGGGGTGTTTTAACGATAACTTTGGTTGCTCCACTTAAGGCAGCGGCAGTAGCTCCCCAGCTGATCACAGCATAAGCTTTGGACTCATCCTGAGGAAAACCTCCCATCCATTGGTGAAAGACGGTGGTCAGAGTTACATCATCATAACCTTCTTCCTTCAGGTAAGAATCAGCCAGCTCCTTTAGGGTCTGAACTGCAGCTACATCCTGGATCAAATTGCCGTTCTGGCCGTAACCCAGGGTTAAGTATTTAACTCCCTGCTCCGCTGCCAGCAGGGCCTCTAAGATGGCCACAGTATGAGAAATGGCAGGAGGCACAAGCGTGCCTGTGAGCGGGCCGAAGGGTTCTCGATTAATATTGACGCCCTGATCGTGATAATAACCGATCAACCTATCTACGTACTGCCAGTTCTTAATCGTATCTTCCAGAGATACTTTCTTAGCATACGGGATATTATAGGAAATACCGCCGCCTTCGTAATCGGTAAAGCCGCCGGCCATGGTTATCTCTGCCAGCAGACGGGCATCCGGGGTCCCGTGCCTAACCTGTAAGGGGAGGTTCAAAGATTCAACCACGTGCCGGCAGGTCTCCAGGCCGTGGTTAACAGCTGGAAAACCGTTCAACATGGACCTACCCATCTCCTGACTTTCTTTGATCCCCTGCTCTGCCTCTTTATACTGATTCTGGCGGGTATAACTATCGATGGTGGTAGGCAAAAGATCTGCCTCGCCCTCCTCGTCAAGATAACTCAAGAGCTCGATCAATTCATCCGGCAGGGCTACTCCCGCCCTGGGCTGGATCAAAGTTTCACCGTCCGCCTCTGCTTTAAGCAGGCGATCAACCATCTTCTTCCGGGCCGGTAAATCATTCTGATAGCTAACAGCTTCATCTAAATCAACGTCCTGTCCAGTCGGCCAGGCCTGCAGCACCTGATCACGTAATAAAAAGAAATCATCTTCGGTAATTTTCTCGTTCACTAAATTAGTCATCTTTTAATGTGTCCTCCTGTGTTAACTTAATAAGATACTTTTTCATCAACTTCAATGCGGTCCTGGGCTCCACTTCTCCCAGCAGACCCAGGGCTGCCAGGAGGTAATCCTGATCCAGGTAAAATTCTGGCGCGAGCGGAGCCAGGCTTTCAGGATCCAGTTGATCGTCCTGCCGAACCCCGGCCATAATCTTAACTGCGTTATCATTATGAACCAGAATCCCCCCGGTTCCAATTACAGTCTGGATTCCGGTCAGATCTTTACCCTCCTGGATGAAGGTTTGGCCCCGGGGAGTGTAGATCGTTTTCAACCGGCCAGCATGGCGGACCAGGGCCCGGCGCAAAGCCTCCTGCCCCAGTAAATTATCAAACCTGCTTTCGCTCTGATCGCTCGGTAAGTAATCAGCCTGGCTGCCCACCCGAGCTGTATAAGCCTGAAATCTGGCCGTATCTAAATCTTCGGCGTAAAGGGATCGATATCTCTCCTGCCACTGATACTCTGACTGCAGTTCCAGTAAAGCCGGGGCACTGTATCTCATACCCAGATCTCCCTCCACTGTTCTTTTTAAGTAAGGTTCCTCTAAACCCCGCAGGCTAACTCCGGCCTGCTGAGGGGTTCCGGCTGCTGCTGAGTGAATATCGGTGGTGGCTCCCCCGATATCGGCGATTATCAACTCTCCCAGTCCCGGCTCATCTTCAACGCCCCGGGAAAGAATATCTGCCGCCTGCAAAACGGCTGCTGGCGTAGGCATGATCACACCTTTGATAAATTTTTTGACCTGGTCAAATCCCCGCGCGGTTACTATCTGTTCTAAAAAGATCTCTCGAATCTGGCGGCGGGCCGGTTCGATATTGAGTTTTTCCAGTTCTGGCATGACATTTTCAGTAAGATATACCTCTTTATCCTGCTGCTCCAGTAGCCCAACCACCTGGGCCGCAGCCGAACGATTACCGGCTACCACGATCGGTTGAGATAAATCTGAGGCAGCCAGAACCCGGGCATTATGCACAATGGTCTTCTGATTGCCGCCGTCGGTTCCTCCAGCCAGCAGGATGATATCTGGCTCAAGGCTCTTAATCTCTTCCATATCGGAAGCGGTCAGCTCATAAGCATAGCTGCCCACCACCCGGCTCCCGGCTCCTAAGGCAGCCTGACGGGCCGCCTCCGCGGTCAAATCCGGCACGAGACCGCTGGCTGCTATCTTCAAGCCTCCCGCCGCACTGCTGCAGGCCAGCTTGTAATCGGCCTGCTCCCAATCATCTATTTTACTCAAGGCCTTCTGCAGACCCTGATTTATTCCGGCTTCAACAGTTGTATAAGCCTGATTTCTTGCTACCAATTCCAGTTCATCCAGGTTGAATAAGGCTACTTTGGTATAAGTGCTCCCTATATCAATAAGCAGGGCATGCTTCATTGATGTCTTCCTCCGCTTGTAATGAAACTTTTAAATCATCGATGGCAGTTTCTGGCTGAGTTCCCGGGGGATATGCTCTATCATAACCCATATTCAAAAAAAGCTTTTCAACTTCCTGCCAGGACTGTTTACCTATAACCAGGTTACCTCCTACATATAAAAGGATGTCACCGATACCGGCTTCATGGCATTTAGCCCGCAGCCCCCGGCAGTCCATCTCCCCGTGACCATACAGAGAGGAAACCCAGATAGCGTCTGCCCCGGTCTCCACCGCTGCAGAAACGAATTCCTGTTGAGAAGACATCACCCCGATATTAACCGGTTTAATATCTGCTTCCCGTAATGCATGTTCTAAAATCTGATTGCCGATGGCGTGAACATCAGCTCCGATAACACCCAATACCACTGTTACTTCTTTTTCATTTTCCATTATTTATTCCACCTCTAATCTTTTAGTCAACCTGATTAACATCCAGCAGAGTCATTTTCAACAAATTCTTCGAACCTCTATCCGGCGAAAACTTGAAGTTTATAACCTGTTTCTCCCAGCGATTTTCTTTGATGAGCTCCTGAACCTGCTTCCAGCGAGAAGGCGATGTAATTATAATATCCTGTTCTTTTAAGAAATCCTCTAAATTATCTTCAGCGGTTATCGTATAAGATAGAGAATAATTATGCAAATCATATTTCTGCAGTGAGCTTTTTACCTCACTGGCAAAACTCTCGGTCTGGCAGACCAAACCAACCTTGCTGCTCGGGCTAACCCTGGCCAAATCAACGATCGTCTTCATATCTGGTTCCAGCGTCATATCTACTAGATTCTTGTCGCTGCCGGCCAGAAAATCCTCAACTTCCTCCAGATGAAACGGGGTGGTGATGATCACTTCTACTTTATCCAGGACCCGCTTGATCCGGGCCGGATCGTCCTGCAGTTCCTGCATCAGGACGGGAATCACCGCCACTTCTTTATCCAGTTCCGACGTCTGAATCATCGCTTCCAGCTGCTCTCTACTGCACTCGATGAATGCAACTTTAGTTTGATTTCTCAACTCTTCTTTTTCTTTAGCCCGAACGTAAGCTATGGTGAGGAAATCATCCAGGCTAAAGCCCATCTCTACCGCCTCGTCCATAGCCAGATCTATTATCCGTAAAAGTTTGTCTTTACGGCTCGGTTCCCGAAATCCTCTAGGACCTACTTTAACAAAGGTTCCTTTACCCTGTTGAGACAGAAGGACACCGTCCTGTTCTAATTCCTTATAAGCAGCACTAACCCGGTTTCTACTTACTTTTAACTTCCGGGATAGTTCTCGTTCAGGGGGCAGCCTTTCTCCCCGCTGGAGGATACCTTTATTGATCATTTCCTGTATCTGCTGTTTGATCTGCAGATAAATCGGCAGACCCTTTTTCTTGTTGATCTCGATTTCCATCTTTTATTCACCTCATTAAATTGGCACAATGGACTGGTGGATAGCGCCAATTACAATTCTACATACATCCAGGCTATTTGTCCAGCCTTTTTACAGGAAAAATCAAAATAAATATATATTTTTTTAATTTATATGTTCACACAAAAAAAGTTGGAGCGGTTAAGCTCCAACTGGTAAGCTAATTATCTTCAATTTCTATTTGGTACTCTTCTTCATTTTCTTCCGGATCAGAATTGTTATCAGCCATTATATTTTCGGAATAAGAATAGGCGATAGTTAGATCCAGATGCCCGACCAGGGTTTCAATATCGGCCCCTTCTATTTGAAATTTAACCTGATCAATACCTGGTAGTGAAGTTAGCGTATTAACTATGGAGTAAACAGTTAACCGTTCCCCTGTACTGCCTCCAGGATGATTGGTCCTTATACTGGCCGCAAAATTCAGGGTTATTTCTCCCTCAGTATACGTATAATCTATAAGTTGGGCTTCCTCCGGTATCGTTGCCCGTAATTCTTGGGTTTCTGGACCCTGGATCAAAGCAGCTACTGCTTCTGCATAAAGATCCTCGCCGGGCAGGGTCCGGCTTTCAGTGTCTAAATACATGGCATCTGCTGTAGCAAAATATAGCTCAACTTCTCTTTCGCCGGCAGGAGGATATTCCTCACCCGGGCTGACGTAAAGAAAAATAACCAACAGGGATAATAATATCAAAATAACTAAGCCTGGTTTTTTCATTCTCTCCAAATTATCCAAGTGATTATTCCTCCTCTCTTCTCTGGATATTGGTCAGATAAGTTTCGATCCCTTCCGCCAGAGAACGGGCCGTCTTATTTCTATGAGTGTCACCTGCAAGCAATTCTGCTTCGGTCAGGTTAGAGAGAAAACCGATCTCCACTAAAATCGCCGGCATCTCGGTATTTCTGATCACAAAGAAGTTATCTGTTTTAACTCCCCGGTCCAGTAAATCTAATTCCCCGACCAGGGCTTTTTGCATAACATCGGCCAAATAATAGCTGTCTCTTCGCCGACCATTACCATAATAGGTTTCCAGACCACCAACATTATTTCGGTTAGCTGCATTAGCATGAATGCTAACGAACAGGGAAGCCTCGCTGTTGTTGGCTTTATCCACCCGGTCCTGCAGGGTAACAAACCTATCATCCTGACGAGTTAGCAGAACCTGGTGATCGTTTCCTTCTAATATCTCTGCCGTTTTCAAAGCTACCGCCAGAACGACATCTTTCTCTTCCAGTCCACTGGCAGCTACCGCTCCAGGATCAAAACCTCCATGCCCAGCATCCAATACTATCACATGAGATATATCATCCAGCTCCTGTTTGGCCAGGGCAACCATGATCTCACTGTCCGGTTTACCCGACATTATATTATAACTGTGAAAATCGTTCAATTCAAAGACTATCCTCCTTATATCCTCACCGTCTATCTCTAACTGGCCTGTTCTCACCTCTTTGATCAGACCATCTGGTTCAGGTAAGTTATAATCGTCCAGCCCATTTTCTAAGTTTTTAATATCAATGGCAATGCGATGAGGGTGAGAAAACTTGCGAACTTCATAATCTACATTTCCGGTAAAATCGATATGGAGATTTTGGAAGTTGTTCTGTTCAGTTACATAAATTTCTCTAAGTTTGTTCTCCAGCAGAATTGTATGTAAGAAACTGCCGTCTTCCTGTTCTTCCATCTCCCAATTATAACCTGTATTTTCTGTGAGTTCTGCCACGAACCTCACTGTCTCCTGGTCGAATCGAGCCGTTCTGATCTCCTGCATTGTAGAATTATCTACATCTATCCTATCCGGGATATCATCAGCCCGACTGGCATTAAGCATATTAATAACTAAACGATCCGGTTCGGTTAAGGTAAAGATCGTAGGTATGATTTCACTGCTGGTCTCAAAGTTAATCTTCCCGGTCTCATAAGCCAGATTTCTTACTACAGTCTGCTGGGTCGGCCGTAAAACCAGCTTCTCCTCAGAAGCTTTTTCATCCAGGCCGAGATAACTATCCTCTGCCAGTTCTAATACCACCCTTAACTTCATGGGATCATAAGAAAACTGACTCATTCTAATATCCTTAATATAATCGTTCTCCTCAATATCTAAATCGATCTCGCTTAACATCAAATTGGGGATATCTATTACCATTTTTCGAGGGCCATCTCCCCCGTCAAGCATGGTGATCTCGGGCCTCTCCATTTCTGAATTAGCAGCTATCTCTAAAAAATCGTCCTTCCATTCGATATTCACCAGACGCGGCATGAAGTTGACTACCAAATTAGTCCCCGACTCTTCTATGCCTCCATCCCGACGATATGGGATGGTATGCAGGCTGGAAACGATTATCTCCAGCCGGGATTCTAGCTGGTTTTCTCTTACCCGCAAATTGAAATTGCGGTTCGAAACATTATCCACAAAATCATCTGCCAGAGCTGCCCGGTCTATCTCGATTTTCATCACTGAAGGATCGTCTGTAGCCGTGATTCTATAGGGGGTAACCTCGTCCATATCCAGATACAATTTGCGCTGGTCTTCACTCCAATAAGCTTCGTGCACTTTTGTCTCCGGTTTAAATATGTAAAGGTTATTTACTTCTTCCTGGTTGGTTAAATATCCAAAGGCACGGACAACATCTTCTACCGGCACATAGCTGCTCCCCTCGATTAAACGAGCTCCTGTTTCTGTCTTAATGGTATCCTCGCCGATCTGCATATAAGGATTGTCTATCATTATTCTTATATCTGTATCGTCTCGAGATAAATTAAGATACTTCAAAGAAGCGACCCATTCCAACTCCAGGTCTAATTCATCAGCCAGAGACCGAGCTTCCACCAGACAGCTGCCATCAACATTCACAGGATTTAAATTGTCTGTTATATTTTCGCCGTGATAGAAAATATCTGGTACCTCTGCCTGCAGTTTTCCTGCAAAAACACCAGCAAGTAAAACTAGTAATATTACTAGAAATATTGTCGTTTTTCCGGACATACTCAGGCCTACCCCCTTTCTCACTAAACATATTAAATATACAGGTCAAGTAACAGACCTCTAATCTCATCGATTCTACTTACTACTTCCAAAACATCAGATTGGTCTTCTAAAAACTCCTGCTGGAGCAGTTCCATCTTCTTGTTGATTTTTTCAATTATCATATATGTTTTTAAATTACCCTGATTATCCCAGCTAAATGACTGCCTGGTCCGGGCGAATTCTTTCTGCAGCAGGCGCAGAAATTTATTGACCTGTTTCTTATAGGCCTGCAGATCCTTTTCATCTAATGTTTCCTTAAGTTTGTCCCCATACTCATCAACCAGACCGAGCAGCCGGTCCAACTTTTCTTTCACCATCTCTTCGTTGACCGCTTCGAGTTTATCCTGAAAACCAACTTCAGAACTGGCCGCTGGCTTGAGCCGGGATTTTTTAATATCATCGCTTCGGCCTATGTCATTGTTGATCCGCATCAGTTAACATCCTTTCTAAATAAAAGCTTACTAATAATTATTCAAGATAAGCAGGCCGATTCCTGCAATAACCTGGATATCACTGACTTTATTTCTTGAAATCAACCAAAACAGGTCAATATGACTGCTCGATTCTCCGGTTAAATTCCGATACCTCCTGATTATATTCTTCAGCTTCTTCATTATACCTTTCCACTTCGTTCATAGCGTCAAAGATTTCAAAGGCCTTCAAAGCGGCAAATCCAAGCAAATAGGGTGCAGCCTCACTCCAGCCTGAACGGGTGGCAGCCAGCCCTAACATCGTTACTTCACCGGCCAGAAAAAGTGTCCCTTTAGGCCACCAGTTCTCAGCATAAGCGTGTCCCAGAGAAGGGATAACCAAACTTCGTCCTGCTGCACTCTCTGGTGATTTCAAAGTCAGGGTTTCCAGTTTATCTTTATCTGGCTCCATATACTGCAAGGCCCAGTAAGCATCGGTATTAAATAGAGCTGAATTACCATCAAGATAATCTACCACCCGTCTGCCCTCGTCATCACGCTGGGTGACATCTGCTCCCGCTGCCAGCAGCGAAAAGATAACCTCTTCGCTGGTAGTATTTGCGGCCGCCAGCATCAAGGGGGTGACCCCTTTATTGTCGCTCAAATTAACTTCTGCTCCCTGCTCTAACAGCCAGGCCAGCCTCCGTTGTTCTTTGACCCGCCCCTGTAAAATATAATGAAGGACGCCCTGTCCGTTATCATCAACCTCATTGATATCGGCACCCTCTTCGAGAAGAAAAGATAAAACTTGAACAGGCCTGTCAGCAGCTGCAGCTTTCAGAAAGGCAGTTCTCCCTGTATTATCTCTTTGCTGAATATTGGCCCCGTAATTCAAGAGCAATTCTAGTAATGCGGATGTCCTAACTGATTCTGCTGCCAGGAGCAGAGGCGTTCTCCCCTGCTTATCTCGGACATTAATTTCTGCCCCCTGCTGGAGGAGATAGCGTGCAGCTCCCATGCTCCTTCGGGCCACAGCATAATGAAGGGGGGTTCTGCCCTGATGATCCTGGCTGTCTAGATTGGCCCCTGCTTGAACCAGAATCCGGAAAGTATGTAACCGGTCTGATTTCAGGCTTAAAATATGAAGAACGGTCCGCCCCTGGCTGTCCCGTTGATTGATTCTGGCCCCGGCCCGGACAAGAATTCTAATTTTATCATCATGACCAGCCTCAGCTGCTGCCAGCAGCGGCGTGGTCCCGTCATTTGCCACTACATTCACGGCAGCACCATAATTGATCAAAGTTCGTAACACCACCAGACTATCGTTATAGCGAGCGGCATTATATAAAGCTGATCGGCCGGAGTTATCCCGGGCCTCTATTATCGCCCCGTTCTCGATTAAAACCATTACCACCAGAGGATTAGGATTATACCTGGCCGCCGCAATTAAAGGGGTTTCGCCCTGGTCGTTCCTTACATTTACGGCTGCCCCTGCCTCTATAAGATCCTGGATCTCCTGAGGCGAAGCGGTCTTGCTTGTCTCGATCAATTCCGCTGCTCCGGCTGAAGTTAAACTTAAGAAGATAATACCCCAAACCAAAGCAATCATTAATGATATATGCTTAGTTTTTCTCATAATAGCTACCTCCACAGATTATTTTGTTATTTATATATTTCTCTGCCCAACCCAAATCCCCTCCTTTGTCACCTAATTTCAAGAGGTTAAACAAAAAAATAACCCCGGCCAAACTTAATCTGGCCGGGGAATCTTGCTGTGCTATTTAATTCTAAATACTAGTCTACTCAATCACAGTTCTACTTTTACTTACCTAAAATGTTTGTACTATAGATACAATCATAATAATGGCGATAGCTATCGGAACGACTATCTTGATCAAGAAACCGTACCAATCACCAATATTAATAATTCCTCTTTCTTTGTTGGCCTCATCAGCAACATTCCTGGCCTCCCAGACATAACCGGCAAAGATCGCGGTTAAAAGTCCGCCTAAAGGCAGGAAGATACTGTTGGCAAACCAGTCATAAGTATCCAGGACATCAAATCCGAGGAAACTAAAGTCGGACCAGGCACTGTAACCTAAGACAGGTGGGATACCAACAAGGAATATAATGACCCCAACTATCATCGAGGCTTTCTTCCTTTCCATCTGCTTTTCATCAACCGCCCAGGCAACCACAACCTCTAACAAAGAGATCGCCGAAGTTAAAGCAGCGATAGATAAAAGCACGAAGAAAATAAAGCCAAAGAGAGAACCTAACGGCATCTCGGCAAAAACAGCTGGTAATGTGATGAAGGTTAAGCCAGGTCCAGCAGCTGGGTCGAGACCCAGGGCAAAGACAGCCGGGAAAATAGCGAATCCAGCTAATACAGCGATTAAGGTATCAAGACCAACAACATATGCTGCGTTGTCGCCGATATTATCCTTCTCAGATAAATAACTACCATACGTAATCATAGCCCCCATACCTAAACTAAGGGTAAAGAAGGCCTGAGC
>JBNJDR010000020.1:0-27881 GCA_051745085.1 Bacillota bacterium
GTTATTCGGGGTCTGCTTAAGCCGGGATTAGAGGTTGAAGTTGGCATGAAGCTGGCAGATATAGATCCTCGTTCAGAAAAAGAATACTGTTACAATATCTCCGATAAAGCATTAGCTGTAGCCGGAGGAGTTTTAGAAGCGATTTTATTCTGGCTGGTCAAAACGGATAGTGAGGTGGATTTTTAGAATATGAAAAATAATTTTTGGAATGAATTACAGAAGTTAATAGTAGAAAATAGAGAAGGTGTTATTATAACCATTATAGAGCATAATAACAAATCAATCTTTAAAAAACTTGAAGCCGGGGATAGAATAGTGATCACAGATGAACAAGATTTTTTAGTCTCTCGAGCAGAAATAGATTTTAATTCGGAAGAAAGGGAACAGTTTATAAGTAAGATCGGCGATTATAGAAAGCTAACTGGACCTGTTTCAGAATCAGTTAGTATAGGTTCTGGCCAGGCTGAAATCTATCTAGAAAAGCTGCAGCAGCAGGAGCGGTTATTAATTTTTGGAGCTGGCCATGTGGCTGTACCTCTTGCCGAAATCGGGGCGATGACTGATTTTCAAGTAGAAATTGTCGATGATAGGCCAGAATTTAATAATGTAGGAAGATTTCCTCAGGCCCATCATGTACACTGCCAGAATTTTGCCGATTTTCTAGCAGATTATGAACCAATCCAGGGCGATTATTTGGTTATAGTTACTCGAGGTCATGAATATGATTATGATGTATTTAAAGCAGTAATTGAGGGTAATTGGTCTTATTTAGGTATGATCGGCAGCAAAAGGAAGGTTAAGTTATTATTTGATAAGCTGCTTGAAGAGAAGAATGTAGATGCAAGTAGATTACATGAGGTTGACGCACCGATCGGTCTTGAAATAGGTAGCGAAACTCCAGCAGAAATCGCAGTTTCTATTATGGCTGCGGTTATCGCCCGAAGGAGGAATGCTTAATGGACAAAGATATAGTTTCTGCGTTGGCAAGAGTTGAAAGAGATGAAGAAAAAGTAGCCCTGGCCACAGTGGTTCGCTCTCACGGCTCATCTCCTCGGAGTGAGGGGGCTCAGATGATCATTTGGCCTGGGGGAGAAATAGAAGGAACAGTTGGTGGTGGACCGGTTGAAGCCGCAATAATTAAGTTAGCAGTTGAAAAATTGGCTGATATTGAATTTCAGCCCGGAAAACATCACTTTGCCATGGATAATGAAGCGGCAGCGGATGCCGGGGGAATTTGTGGCGGTAATGTAGATATATTTTTAGAACCGATAGATTGCACACAGGGAGGACAATAACTTTGGATAAGAAAGCAGTAGAAAAAGCAGTTGGAGACGTGTTAGCCCACGATATAACTGAAATAAAACCAGGAAAATCTAAAGGACCAGCCTTTAAAAAAGGCCATATAATTAAGGAAGAAGATATTCCCCGGCTTTTAGATTTAGGTAAAAGACACGTCTATATATGGGAGAAAAAACCAGGATATCTGCACGAGAATGAAGCAGCAGCCCGTTTAGCTGATCTGGGCCAGGGAGAAGGAATGACAAGAAGTAAACCATCGGAAGGGAAAATCAATCTTTACGCTGCGCGGGATGGGCTGCTCCAGGTTGATAAAGATCGGTTATTTAAATTAAATAGTAGGGATCGTTTGATGATGGCAACCCGGCATAATTATACCCCGGTAAAAGAGGGAGATTACTTAGCAGGCACTAGAATTATTCCTCTGCTTATCGCCGAAGAAGAACTAGAAGAAGCAGAGGCAGAGGTAGGTCAGGGTGGGCTGCTGGAAGTCACTCCGTACAGGGCATATAAAGCGGTTATAATTACTACCGGGAACGAGGTTTATACCGGTAGAATTACCGATAAATTTACTCCAGTCGTAGAAAAAAAGCTGGAACAATATAACATTAAGACAATCCATAAAGAGTTGGTTACAGATGATAAAGCTAAGATTGCAGAAGCAATCACCACTGCATTAGAAAAAGGTGCAGATATAGTTGTTTGCACCGGAGGCATGTCAGTAGATCCAGATGATCTTACCCCGGCAGCTATCCGGCAGGCCTCTGATGAAGTGGTAACCTATGGTGCCCCTGTTCTGCCCGGAGCTATGTTCATGCTGGCTTATACAGATGAGGTTCCTCTTATTGGACTGCCTGGATGTGTTATGTTTTCAAAAACAACTGTATTTGATTTGATCTTACCTCGGATTGCTATCGGTCAGAAGTTGAATAGTTCCGATATTGCTGCTTATGGCCATGGGGGGCTTTGTATTTCTTGCGATACCTGTGTTTACCCCGATTGCCATTTCGGTAAAGGAGTTTGATCATTCTTTTAGCCGATAGATAAAGCTTAAAATTTCAGCCACGACTTCGTATAAATCTTCAGGTATCTCTTCGCCTAATTCAAATGCCATCAGGGTCTGAACCAGATCTTTATCAGTCTGGATTGGGATGCCTTCATCTTGAGCTTTGGCCAGTATTTTTGCAGCGATATCTCCGCTGCCCTTGGCCAGGATGCGGGGAGCATCGTCTTTTTCTATATCGTAACCTAAAGCCGCAGCCTGGCGGCTTTTTTGGCTTTTATTAGCCATATATTTTCACCTTCTTTTAAGCTTTGAAATCAACGTTGTGGTATTTTTGTAAGAGATCTTTTAGTTTGAGATCAGCTCCGAATTCCCGGGAGGAATTGAGGATATCTCGCCGGAGACCCCGTTTATCGAGATCTTCACTGATTTTAATTTGAGTTGGATTTAAATTGTAACCAAGCTGAGCTAGTTTTTGCCTCAGTTCGGGAATGCTATTTGTTAAAATGGGTCGGTATCGGCTGGAGTTAAGGATAAAAATAGAAAAAACCTCTGGTTTAGCGATGGTTATATCAGCCCGGACGGTAAAATCTGGGTTTAAATCCAGGATAAAATTAATTTGATAAATTTTTTTCTGCTGAACCTGGTTTAGATTTTCCGTCTTCTCTTCACTGAGTCTAAACCGTAAACTGCCTGGTTCCTGGTTTTCAAATAAGAGAAGCGGCAGCTCAAAATAAAGCAGCAGCTTTTGGTCACTACTAAAAATATCAACCAAATTCAATAGTTGGTGGCTGGCAATTTTGCTGGGGTTATCGGTTTGGTTAAGATATTCACGCAGGAAGTCTGGGTCTACTAGCTTAAGCAAGTCAGTAGGGTTCTTGACCACCATAGGCTGGTCGGGAAAGCGTTCGTAGGCCAGGGCCTCAAGAAAAAAGCTTCTAACCGGCAGGTGATTTTTTTTGAGAAAAGCAGCAGCTTCGATTAAGGCTTCTTGATCGGCCTTAATAGGAACAGAGCTGATGTATTTGATCAAATCCAATAGTTTTTCTGGCTCGATCGGTAGTTGGGCGGCCAGCCAGGTTTCCAGCAGCTTTTTTTGAATACCGGGATTAAGAGTGGCTAATTCACTTAATAATTTCTGTTCGGGAACAGGTATTTGTTCACTTTCGCCTTCTTTACCACTTGCATCCACAGCGGGAGGAAGAGTTGGACTAATTTCTGCTAAGATTTTATTTAATTTAACCTCAACAAGCCGGTCTAATCTAGTTACCAAACTACTTTCGCCTCCTCTGGTGGATAATTTATTGGATTATTTTAGATGAATTCTGCTAAAATATCCTGCCCGGCTTGATTCAATTCCTGCTGGGCAGCTTCATCATTTTCGATCAAATTATTGTCGGTATTAGGATAGAGAAACTGGCCGAACTTTTTAGCGTTGATCGCCTTAAAAAAAAGTTCGGTTACAGTTATTAGAGCGGTAAATTGATCC
Source organism: Bacillota bacterium (assembly GCA_051745085.1). Lineage (GTDB taxonomy): Bacteria > Bacillota > Halanaerobiia > Halanaerobiales > Halarsenatibacteraceae > Halonatronomonas. Next base: position 3,789 of record JBNJDR010000020.1, read on the forward strand.
TTATAGGCCGGAGCTCCCGCTGCTCCCAGCAGATAAGACCGGCGTTTTTTATGGCGGTCGATGATAGGGTCTTCTAATACATATTTGCTTGCCCAGAGAGGCTGACCCCGATCTATCATTTTTTTCAAATGAGAAGGCGTGCCGTTGAAGAAAATGGGAGAGGCAAGCAGGACTATATCTGCTTCGTCATAATCTTTTAAGAGTTGAGTCATATCGTCATCAAAAATGCATCTTCCGGTTTTGTCGCAGCTAAAACAGGCGGTGCAGGCTTTAATATTCATGTGGAAAGGTTCAACTACTTTTTCTTCGATTTCCAGTTCATGTTCTTCTGCCTTTTCATATATTCCCCGAGCCATTATCTTCAGCATTTCACTGCTGTTACTATTTTTGCGGGGACTTCCTTTGATAGCGAGTAGTTTCAACATGATAACCTCCCTTGTTCTTCCAATATTAATATTCATTACTATACCCTAATTGTACCTTTAGCTTCCATTTTTGTCAATTAAAGAAGGACCTCTCCCGTTTGCCAATCTTAAGCGGCTGGAAGAGGTCCTGGAGCTATATGAGATATTACTTTTTTATTTTACATTATCACGGTTAATATCTAAGGAATACTTATCGTTTTCGGCTAAAAGACTCACTCCACCGGTATAAGGTGGAATATTATCTTCTTCAGCTTGATAACCAGGCTCGGTATAAGCAAATATCTTGCCTTCAAAGTTTCTTAAAACGACTTTACCTGGGGACCGGGAGATTAAATACTGGGGATTAACCGGAATTTTTCCGCCTCCCCCTGGAGCATCGATGACGTATGTGGGTACGGCCATGCCGGTGGTGTGCTGGCGGAGTGATTCGATTATGCTTATGCCTCTATCTACCCGGGTCCGGAAGTGTTCGATCCCTTGTGAAAGGTCACATTGGTAAATATAGTAAGGTTTTATCCTCATCTTGAGCAGACCATGGACCAGCTTGCGCATGGTGGCCGGATTGTCGTTGATTCCTTTGAGTAAGACAGATTGGTTGCCTACTGGTATACCCGCGTCTGCCAGGAGTCTGGCCGCCCGCTCTGTAGCCGGGGTTATTTCTTTAGGATGATTAAAGTGAGTATTTAAATAGATCGGATGATATTTTTTAAGCATTTCTACTAGTTCCGGGGTAATCCGCTGAGGCATTACCACAGGGGTACGAGAACCTATTCTAATGATTTCTACGTGATCTATGGCTCTTAATCTTCGGATGATCGATTCTAATTTTTCATTAGAAATTAGAAGAGCATCACCGCCGGAAAGCAGAACATCTCGGACGCGGGGGGTGTTAGCGATATAATCGATAGCTTTTTCGATTCTATCCATGGGCATAGCTTTGTCGCTTACACCAGCGAACCGTCTGCGGGTGCAGTGACGGCAGTACATAGAGCATTGATCGGTAATCAGCAGGAGAACGCGGTCGGGATACCGGTGAGTTAAACCTGGCACAGGAGAGTCTACATCTTCGTGGAGTGGATCTTCCATGTCCGCTTCACCGAGGTTTAATTCAGGGGAAGCCGGTACAGCCTGGAGGCGGATAGGGCAGTTTAAATCATCTTTATCCATTAAACTGGCGTAATAAGGAGTTATTGCCATCCTCAATTTAGTCAAAGCTTTGTCAATGTCATCCTTTTCAGCCGGGGAAAGATCTAAAACTTCACTTAAATGATCCGTGTCCGTTATGCGGTTTTTTAACTGCCAGTGCCAATCCTGCCATTCTTCTTTCTCAACATCCTGCCAAAGGGCAAATTTTTGATAATCTTGCATTAATTTCTCCTCCTATAAATTAACTTTATAATTGCTGTTCTATTTTTATATTACTATTGAAATTTATGGTTTCTCTAGTTATAATTAATGCAATAATCATGCCAAATTTAATATTACATAATTGATCTGGAGGGATATCATGAATGAATACCCATGTACTAATATTTATTTAGACAAGATAAAAGAAAATGCCGCTCAGATGAAAACTAAATGCGCTCAGCATGGAGCTAAATTGGCCGGGGTGACTAAAGGAGCCGCCGGAGATATTAGGGTAGCGCAGGCTTTTTTAGACGCAGGAGTAGAGCAGCTGGCTGACTCCAGGCTGGAAAATCTTAAAAAATTTAAGGAAGCAGGTCTGAAAGCAGAGATGATGATGCTCAGGCTGCCTTATCCTGAGGAGGCTGAAGCAATCGTTGAGTATGCTGATATCAGCCTAAATTCTGAACTTACCACGTTACAGGCTTTATCCCAGGCTGCTCGGCGGAAAAATTTAATACATAAGGTTATTATCATGGTAGATGTAGGTGATCTCAGAGAAGGGGTTATGCCAGAGGACTTGCATGATTTCATGGCTGAAGCTATGGAATATCAAGGGATAGATCTATTAGGAATAGGCACTAATGTAGGCTGCTATGGAGGAGTACTGCCTACTCCCACGAACACCAGAGCTCTGGTAGAAATGAGGGACAGATTGGAAACTAGATTGAATTGCCGCCTCCCGGTTATTTCAGGAGGAAATACGGCGACTACTATTCTTCTAGACCAGGATAAGCTTCCGGCAGGGATCAATCATTTTAGGGTAGGAGAAGGGATAATCCAGGGTACCGATGTGACCCACCAGCGCAATCTAATCGGTTTCAATCAACAGAACATAACTTTGACAGCCCCGATTATTGAGTTGAAAGAAAAACCTTCTGTTCCTTCTGGCGAAATAGGACACGATGCCTTTGGTCAAAAACCTCATTTTGAGGATAAAGGGATCCGCCTGCGAGCGATCCTAAAGGTAGGTCGGCAGGATGTGCGTCCTGACAACATAAGTCCTACCCTGGCTGGAATCGATGTCATCGGGGCCAGTAGCGATCATCTTATTCTTGATGTTACTGAAGTTGATAAAAAGCTATCAGTAGGAGATCTCCTTACTTTTGAATTGGGCTATGGTGCTATGCTGACTGCGATGACTTCAATCTATCTAGCCAGAAACTATCGAATGGCTCATCCTGAATAAACTTTTTTGCCCTCCAGATAAGTAGCTAAGACTTGAATTTCGTTTAATTTGTTAGGCTCGACCTGGCGAGGATCTTCCGAAAGGATGATAAAATCAGCTAATTGCCCGGGGAGCAGATGGCCTTTTTTGCTCTCTTCACCGCTGAAGATGGCTCCGGAGTTGGTGAATATTTCCCAGGCTTTATCTAAACCTAATTTTTCTTCCGGATGCCAGCCGTCTTTAGGGCTGCCGTGCTGGTCCTGCCTGGTTACAGCAGCCTGAATTCCGATTAGAGGATCGGTAGGCTCAATCGGAGCATCTGAACTTCCGGCTAACAGAGCGCCCGCCTGTTCCAGACTCTTCCAGGCATAAGAACTATCGGCCAGACTTTGTCCAACGTGATCAGCACAGAAAGACCAGTCAGAACTGACAAAAGTAGGCTGGATAGCTAGTTTAGTTGCTCTCCTGCCTAATTCCTGGATCAATCCTGGAGTTGTTAACTGGCAGTGGATTAAATAAGAATTGGTCTGATCGAAGCCAGACTCAGCAGCTTCGCTTAATGCTTGTAGTGCTGTCTCAATAGCTCTATCCCCAATTGTATGGATAGCTGCAGTAAAAGAAGCACCAGCTTGCTGTAAAAAGTTAGTTAAAGTTTCCTGGCTCAGAAGTAAATCACCATAATTATTTTCATCATCCTGATAAGGTTCGGTGAGAGCGGCAGTTTTAGCTCCTAAAGAACCATCCAGCATAATTTTGAGGGGTCCGTGGAGCAGCCAGGTATCACCTGTGCCGGTTTTATAACCATTTTCTGCCAACCAGCGTATTTCTTCACTCGAATTAATTCTTTGCTGGAGCCAGAGACGGGGATGGGTGGAATTACTGATGTAATGGTGGTAAGCTTTCATCATCAATTCGGGTTGATTCAAGGCAGTTAAATCGTCAGTTCCTACTGAAGTTATACCTTCAGCTAGTAATTTGTCTCCGGCTATTTTCATCGTTTCTGCTACTTCAGCCGCTGTCGGATTAGGAAGATTAGCTTCGATTAAACCTAAAGCGCTATCATAAAGGCGGCCATCCGGTTTACCTGACTCGCCTCGGCTGATTTTTCCACTGGGTGGGGCTGATGTATTTCTATCGATACCTGCCAGATTTAAAGCGGCTGTATTAAGAGCGGCAGCATGGTAACAGGCCCGGAAGATGATCAAGGGCTGGGTTGTGATTTTGTCCAGGCTGAATCTAGTGGGTAATACTCCCTTTGGAAAGTTTTGGTCGTGGAGGTGGATCGCTCTGATGACCTTTTCTTGGTCAGTTTGGGACTTGAGGTGTTGATTTATTGTTTGTTCCAGATCATTTAGGTCTTTAACGTCGCTTAAATCTAAGGCATTTAAATCTCGACCCAATTGATAAAGGTGAAGGTGAGCATCATTAAATCCAGCTGTGACTGTTTTTCCTTCTAAATCAACTTGCGGCAGTTCGCTATAACTTTCCTGCATAGCCTGACTTTCTCCTGTAACCTCTATAACCCCTTCATTTACTATAAAAGCAGCGTTATCATTCCAATCTCCTTCCTGCCTTCGTAATATACAATTGTAATATAATGTTTTCTCTGTATTATTCATAAAAACCTCCGTTGATATTTTTTTATATTGAACTTAATCATATCATATCATAATTTCAACTAAAGTCTAAATGGGCAAAATATTTTTCAGCTTGAAAAATATTTTGCGGGAAAAAGCAGGTATTTTGATTCACAGACTGAATATATAATTAAAGATAGGGGGATGTATGATGATAAAAAATGGTTATTTTAATACTACAGTAGAGGGAAAAAAATTGCTGGATAATAATATTTGGAAGCAGATTGTAAATTCCATGGATGCTGGTATTCATATTATCGATCAGCGAGGTATCACTATCTTGTATAATCAAACTGCTTCTGAACTTGATGGTCTCAAACCTGAGGAAGTTTTGAACAAAAATATATTTGAGGTTTTTCCTTCCCTGACATTTGAAAATAGTACTTTAATGCAGACTTTAACTACTCGGTCACCGATTAATGATAAGGAACAGACATTTGTGAACAATAAGGGTCATCAAGTGACGACGGTTAATAAAACAGTGCCGTTAACATTTGCGGATGGGAAGCAGGGGGCCATGGAAATCTCTCGAGATATTACATATATACATGAATTAGTGGAAAATGTAACTCAGTTAAGGAATAAATTTAATAGCAAAGGCAAAACCAATGCCCAGGAAGTTCAAGATAATAACACATCCTATACTTTTGCTGACTTGATAGGCGAAAACCATGCTTTTAAAGCTCAAATTAAGAACGGAATCAGAGCCGCCCGGAGTAACTCTGCGGTGTTGATTATTGGAGAAACCGGTACCGGAAAAGAACTTTTTGCTCAGGGTATCCATAATGCCAGCCCTCGGGCAGACGCTCCATTTATTGCTCAAAATTGTGCAGCTCTGCCCCGCAATCTGCTGGAAGGTCTGCTGTTTGGGACCGAAAAAGGTAGTTTTACCGGAGCTCAGTCCAGGCCAGGTTTGTTTGAACAGGCTGAAGGGGGCACAATATTACTGGATGAGATCAACTCCCTGGATTGTGATCTCCAAGCGAAGCTGCTTCGGGTTGTTCAGGAAGGCAAGGTGAGACGGGTAGGAGGAAAAGTGGAAAAGCCGGTTGATGTCCGAATTGTTACCACTATGAATCAGAATCCAGATGAAGCCTTTGCGGCTGGAACTTTAAGACAGGATCTTTTTTATCGTTTAAGCGTAGTTTGTCTGGAACTGCCTCCGTTGCGGAACCGGACAGATGATATACCAATATTGATCGATCATTTCATCAAGCAATATAACCAGAAGTTCAACCTGAATATCGAGGGTGTAAGCAAGAACTTGTTAAGTCTACTAAAAGACTATAACTGGCCGGGAAACGTTAGGGAGCTGCAGCATATGCTAGAAGGTGGATTTAATCTCTGCCAGAAGGGATCATGTCTTAAACTGGCTGTTCTGCCTCAGCATCTCCAACAGAAACTCAAGCAAAATAATTTTAAGCCTGCGGCCAGCTCGAAAGAAAAATTTCAACCTAATTTTTCTGATTTATCTGGCGAGCAGCTGCCTGCACTACAGGATCATTTAGAAGAGATAGAAATAAGTTTGATCGAGCGGGCTCTTACCCTTTCAGAAGGAAATATAACCGAGGCAGCCCGAAATTTAGAGATTTCGCGCCAATCCTTACAGTATAAAATAAAAAAATACAATTTAAGTTATAAGTAAAATAGAGAGGTTGGAATAGTAATTGCATGTTTAATATGGTAGGACGAAGGAGGAAATCTTTAAATGAATCTTTGGTTGATATTAGCAGTATTAGTAGGAGGATTGATCGTAGGATATTTTCGCTCAGAGGATAAAGGCCTGGCTTCACTGGCTGGTTATATTATTCGTTTTGGGCTTTATATTTTAATAGCAGTAATGGGAATGAGGATAGGTGCTGATGCTGGTATAATTGCAGACCTGGGCAGGATAGGCCTGCAGGCTGCATTTTTAGCAGTGGGAGCGATAGCAGGGAGCGTGATTTTGCTTCAGCTTTTTTCATTTTATCTCAAGGCGGCTTTAGAAGTTTCTGATAAGAACGTGGCCGGTTATGAAGATATGGTAAAAACAGAAAATGGTGAAGCTCTGATCTTAACCGGACAGATCTTATTGCTCGTTGGGGTCGGCATAGCCGGCGGTTGGTTGCTTCTGCCTGGATCTTTTTTACCAGTGTTAGAAGATATTACAGTGGTCTCGCTGGCGGTTTTACTACTGGGCGTAGGTATTGATATCGGCCAAAATCGGACAATTTTTAGGCAGATAAAAGCATTAGGGGTTAGGTTGGTGATTATTCCCCTCTTTGTTGCCCTGGGGAGCATCCTGGGAACTGTTCTTGTAGGTACAGTTCTGGGGATTGCCGCTAATGAATCTGCCGCGGTCGGAGCTGGATTTGGCTGGTACAGTTTATCAGCAGTTATGCTGACAGACCTTCACAGTGTTGAACTTGGCTCGCTGGCCTTTTTGACGAACATAATAAGAGAAATGCTGGCGTTAATCTCTATCCCCCTGGTTGCCCGGTATATAAGTGCCGTTGCAGCTATAGCTCCTGGGGGAGCAACTACTATGGATGTTACGCTACCTCTGCTCAAAGAAACCAGCGGCGAGGCAGTTTTAATTCCAGCTTTTATTAATGGGGTTATTCTTTCAGCTTTAGTCCCTATAGTTGTACCTTTTCTTTTAAATTTATAAAGCAAGCAGGTGGTAAGGAGATGTGAAGATGACAGGAAAACTGGCAGCAAGTGTTCTTAATCGAATAGATTCGGGAAGTTTAAGCAAAGTGATCTCTTTGATCGGTTTGGCCAAAAATGCTGGCAAAACTATTGCCTTTAACCAGCTGGTCTCAGAATTAGCAGGAGCGGGGCGGCAGTTAGGATTGTTGTCCTTTGGTAGAGACGGTGAAGAGATAGATACTGTGACCAATAAAGAAAAACCCCGGATTATAGTACCGCCAGGAACTTATTTTGTTACAGCTGAGTCAGCTGCCGGGAATTTAAATAGAACCTGCCGGGTAGTTAAGGATACTGGGATCCAGACGATGCTTGGTAATGTAAAGGTATATCAAAATAATAGTGTTCACAGCCGCAAGGTTGAACTGGTTGGTATTAACCGAACCAGTACCTTAAAAAAGATCCGTACATATTTAGAAGATAAAGTTGAACTGCTGATAGTTGACGGGGCTCTGGATAGAAAAAGTTCAGCTTTACCTGGAATTTCGGCAGGGATAATCCTTTCTACCGGGGCTGTACTGGGGCCAGATATAGATACTGTAGTTAAAAAAACAGATACAGCCTTAACCCGACTTTTATTACCAGAAGTGGAGGGCAGCAGAATAAAACGCAGCTGTTTAAATTTGATCCAGAGGTCAGGCGAATCCAGGAGAGGGGGTTGGCTGCTGCGTTCTGAGTATGAGGATGAATCAAGTAATCCTGGACAGGTAGTAGTTTCATTCCAGACAGGTAGCTCTTTGGGTCTGGCGAAAGAGTTAGATGAATTTTTAGCAGAAGAAGGTTCGATTAAAGGAAAAGACCATTTTCTTCTTTTGTCCGGGGCTATGACAGATAGTCTGGCTAAACTGCTGTTAAGCCAGGAAGAACTAAGAGGTTTAAATATTATTGTTCAGGATGGGACGAGGGTTTTTCTACAGAGACGATATCTAAAGCTTTTGTTTAAGAATAATATTAAATTAAAGGTGCTCGATGAGATCAAAGTAACAGCCTTAACTATAAATCCGCATAATCCGGAAGGGCGCGACTTAGATTCGACCAGCCTGCAGGTAAAACTAGAAGAACTGTGGCCAGAGATTCCCATTTATGATGTGCTGGCAGCAGATTATCAAGAAATAAAGGGTTAAAGCAAAGAAAACAGGAAGGAGCATAAAGATGCCTACATTAGAAATCGATGAAAAATTAATAACTCGATGTCGGAATTCTGCTCAAGAGATAGCAGATAGTGTAGACCAGTATATTCAAGGTTTGTCCACGACTTCAGTAGAAAGGACAGTCTTACGTTTGTATGGGGTAGATGGAGTTAGTGCAGAAGAAGTCCCTGTTCCTAATCTAATGGTTGAACAATTAGCTGAAACAGATATGTTGAGAGAAGGAGCAGCTTTACGATTGAGCCAGGCTTTACTTGCTGGAGATCTTGATATTACCGAGTTGGCAGAAAAAGTTGGAGCAGGAGAGATTTTTTTGCCAGATCTTGTTAAATCATGCACCAGCTCAATGGAGAAAGTACGAGAATTTGCTGGGAAGATGGCTGACAGCCAGGCTGAAGTTATTCGAGCAGCTAAAGCAAAAAGAGATGAGCTCCAGGCCAGGCTCACTCCAGGACCTAAACCCTGGTTGTATGTGATCGTAGCTACTGGCAATATTTATGAAGATGTTCAGCAAGCTAGAGCTGCAGCGAAGCAGGGTGCCGATATAGTTGCGGTGATTAGAAGTACCGCCCAAAGTTTACTGGATTACGTCCCTTATGGAGCTACCACAGAGGGTTTTGGCGGCACCTATGCTACTCAAGAAAATTTTAAAATAATGCGCCAGGCTCTAGATGAAGTCGGGGAGGAAGTAGGTAGGTATATTCAGTTAGTTAATTATTGTTCAGGGCTGTGTATGCCGGAGATAGCGGCAATGGGAGCCGTGGAAAGACTGGATATGATGTTAAATGATGCCATGTACGGCATTCTTTTTAGGGACATAAATATGAAAAGAACTTTTGTCGACCAGTATTTTTCTCGCTTAATCAATGCTTTTGCGGGGATAATCATCAATACCGGGGAAGATAACTACTTAACTACAGCAGATGCCAGCACTGAAGGTCATACAGTTATTGCCTCTCAATTCATCAACGAAGAGCTAGCGGCTAGAAGCTGTCTTCCTCCTGAATTAATGGGACTGGGTCATGCTTTTGAAATCGATCCTTCGAAAGAGGATGGTTTTCTATTAGAATTGGCTCAGGCTCAGTTAGTCCGCCAGTTATTCCCGGAGGCTCCGTTAAAATACATGCCGCCGACAAAATATATGACAGGAGATATTTTTAAAGGCCATCTTCAGGATGGGATGTTCAATCTAGCTTCGATCATTACAGGACAGGGTATCCAGCTTTTAGGAATGTTAACCGAGGCGATCCACACGCCTTTTCTGCAGGATAGAGCTTTAAGTTTAGAGAATGCTAAATATGTGTTTAATAATGCTCGCAACTTAGGAGATGAATTAGAATTTAAAGCTGACGGCAAGATCCAACAGCGGGCTGATCAAGTTTTACAGGAAACAGTAGAGATGTTAGAAGAAATCGCAGAGAAAGGCTTAATTGCTACGCTGGAGGCTGGTGAGTTCGCCGGGGTGGCTAGATCTCGTAATGGCGGGAAAGGTAGTGAGGGAGTCTTTGCCCAGGCCGGCGATTATTATAACCCCTTTGCTGAAATCTTTAGAGAGGAGTTGACTGCCAGTGAATAAAGATCTAACCGCAGTTAAACCTTATGGCGATACTTTAAATGATGGCAAAGTTCAGGTGAGCTTTACTCTTCCAGTGCCTCCAGGCCCTGAGGGGAAAGAGGCAGCCCGGATAATGGCGGGACAAATGAACTTGAAAGAAGTTGAAGTTGTTCATAGTAAAGATCTGGGAGAGGGTTTTTCCTTTTATATAGCCTATGGCAAAACGGAAGCTACCGTCGATTATACAGATATTCAGGTAGCCCGAGCGACCACCTCAGTGATGGATTATTACGAGGTAAATGAATTTATAGAAAAGAAAATAGGCAGAAAGGTCACTGTTGTTGGGGCCTGTACAGGCTCCGATGCCCATACCGTTGGCCTGGATGCGATCATGAATATGAAAGGGTATTCCGGAGAATATGGTCTGGAACGGTATCCCTGGTTCGAAACATATAATCTGGGCAGCCAGGTTCCTAATGAAGAGTTGATTCAGCAGGCTTTAAAACATGAGGCCGATGCGATTTTGGTCTCCCAGGTTGTGACTCAGAAAAATGTTCATGTGCAGAACTTGACTGAACTGGTTGAGCTGCTGGAGGCGGAAAACTTAAGGGATGAGTTCATCCTGGTCGTGGGCGGTCCAAGAATCAGTCATGAATTAGCTCTGGAATTAGGTTTTGATGCCGGTTTTGGAAGCGGTACAATTCCGCCTGAAGTAGCATCTTTTTTAGCAGAAGAGATGGTTAGAACCTTACACAAGGAAGGGGAATAAATATGATAGAAGCAAAAATTAGACTGAGGTTGAGCACGGCTGACGCTCATTATGCCGGTGATTTGGTCGATGGGGCTAAGATGTTAGAATTGTTTGGTGATGTAGCTACTGAACTTTTGATTAGAAACGATGGTGATGAAGGTTTGTTTGTAGCCTATGATAACGTGGAGTTCACTGCTCCGGTCTATGCAGGAGATTATATTGAGGCCAGGGGCAAGATCACTGATGTGGGTAATACCTCCCGTAAGATGGAATTCGAAGCCTATAAGGTAATCGCCCCGGTCAAAGATACTGAATTTGATTCTGCCGCTCAGGTTCTCAATGAACCCCTTCTGGTCTGCCGGGCTTCAGGAACCTGTGTAGTTCCCAAAGAACGGCAGCGGGAGGTCAAGTAATGGATAAATTAATGATTACCGCAGCTATTTGCGGTGCTGAAGTAACTAAAGAACATAATCCTAATCTACCGGTAACGGCTGCAGAACTGGCAGCCGAAGCGAAGGCGGCTGAAGATGCAGGTGCTTCTATCATCCATCTGCATGTACGTGATGAGGAGGGCGGCCCTACTCAGGATAAAGAAGTTTTTGCTCGGGCTATTACAGCTATGAAGGAGGCAGGAGTGACTGCAATAATTCAACCATCTACCGGTGGAGCTGCTGGGATGAACTGGCAGGAGCGGATCCAGCCTGTATACCTGGAGCCAGAAATGGCTACTTTAGATTGCGGTACTACCAATTTCGGCGAAGAGATTTTCATCAATGACCTTCCCTTGATGAGAAATTTTGCTAAAGAAATGAAAAAATTAAATGTCCTGCCGGAGCTGGAATGTTTTGAAGCAGGTCATATCTATAATGCTTTTCAGCTGGACAAAGAAGATTTACTACCGGAACACCTCCATTTCGATCTGGTTTTAGGGGTTCCCGGTGCGATGAAAGCTTCTCTTAAGAACCTACTTTTTATGGTGGAACTTCTGCCTGCTTCTGCTACCTGGACGGTCGCCGGAATTGGGCGTCATGAACTTCCTCTAGCCTGTCATGCGCTTGTGATGGGCGGGCATATTCGGGTTGGGTTTGAAGATAACATTTTTTATAAAAAAGGCCAGTTGGCCGAGAGCAATGCCCAGTTAGTTGCCAGAATAGTTCGTCTGGCTGAAGAAGTGGGTCGGGAAGTTGCGGAGCCGGCAGAAGCAAGAGAAATATTAAATATCAAATAGGAATGAGGGGGCTGCGATGAAAAAGGGGAATATTTTTGGAACGCATAGAGTATTAGAACCGATCGGGGTTTTGCCCCAGCCTGCTGAAAAACTTGATAATACCATGGAAATTTACGATAACGAGATCTTATTAAACGTACAAACGTTAAATATAGATTCAGCCAGTTTTACTCAGCTGCAGCAGGAAGCTGGCGGAGATGTTGAAAAAATTAAAGCTAAGATGCTGGAGATTGTAGAAGAGAGAGGTAAACATCATAATCCAGTTACCGGTTCAGGGGGGATGCTTCTGGGCACGGTGGCTGAAATCGGTCCGGCTTTACAGGATAGAGATCTTAAGGTCGGCGAGAAGGTTGCCACTCTGGTCTCCCTCTCCCTTACTCCGTTAAGAATCGACAAGATTAAAGCAGTTCGTCCGGAGGTGGATCAGGTTGATATCGATGGTCAGGCCATCTTATTCGAGAGTGGGATCTATGCCAAATTACCGGAAGATATGTCAGAGACCCTGGCCCTGGCAGTTTTAGATGTAGCGGGCGCCCCGGCTCAAACCGCCAAACTGGTGGAAACAGGAGATAACGTATTGATCATTGGTGCCGGAGGTAAATCAGGCCTGCTCTGCTTACATGAGGCCAGGAAGAAAGCAGGGAATCACGGCAGGGTCATCGCTCTCGATTATGGCTCGGCGGCCCTGGAGCGGATCGCCAAATTGGAGCTAGCGGATGCTGTTATCAAAGCTGATGCCACTAAACCGATGGAGGTTTATGAAAAAGTTCTAGAGGCCTCCCAGGGTGAATTAATGGACGTGGTTATAAATTCGGTTAACATACCAGGAACTGAGATGTCTTCGATCCTACCCACCCGGGATGGCGGTAAAATTTATTTCTTCTCTATGGCCACCAGTTTCACCCGGGCAGCTTTGGGAGCTGAAGGGGTAGGTAAAGATGTGGAGATGATAACTGGCAATGGTTACACGCGCAATCATGCTGAGATAGCTCTACAGGTTATGCGGGAAAACGAAGAGATTAGAGATATTTTTGAGCGGATTTACACAATCTAATATTTGGAGGGATTAGAGATGAAAAAAGGTAATAAATTTGGCACACATAGGGTAATCAAACCAGCAGGGGCGCTGCCTCAACCAGCGGAGAAAATTGATAATAATATGGAAATATTTGATAACGAGATTTTAATAGACGTGGATACTTTAAATATCGACTCGGCAAGTTTTACCCAGATTAAGCAGGAAGCCGAGGGTGATATCGAGAAGATTAAGGCGAGGATGAAAGAAATAGTAGCCCAGCGGGGCAAACATCATAATCCTGTTACCGGTTCGGGGGGCATGCTGATCGGTCGGGTAGCCAAGATTGGACCTGCCCTGCAGGACAGCGACCTGAAGGTAGGCGATAAAATTGCTACTCTGGTTTCACTCTCTTTAACCCCCTTGAATATCGATGAGATTAAGGCAGTTCGGCCTGAAATAGACCAGGTCGATATCGCTGGTCAGGCTATCTTATTCGAGAGTGGGATCTATGCCAAATTACCGGAAGATATGTCCGAGACCCTGGCTTTAGCTGTCCTTGATGTAGCCGGAGCAGCAGCTCAGACGGCCAACCTGGTTCGACCTGGCGATAAAGTCTTAATAATCGGAGCCGGAGGGAAATCAGGTATGCTCTGTCTTCATGAGGCCAGAAAGAGAGCCGGCGTGACCGGTCAGGTGATCGGGATGGGGCATAGTGATTCCAGCACCAACAGGATCAAAGAATTAGGTTTGGCCGATGATATTATGCAGGCAGATGCTACCGATCCAATCGAAGTTTACGATAAGATTGTTGAATTAACCGATGGAGAAATGGTTGATCTAGTGATTAACTGCGTTAATATCCCTAACACCGAGATGGCTTCGATATTGCCCTGTCGAGATGGTGGGATAATCTATTTCTTCTCTATGGCTACCAGTTTCACCAAAGCTGCTTTAGGGGCCGAAGGTGTGGGCAAGGATGTGGAGATGATTATCGGTAACGGCTACACTCGAGATCATGCTAAAATTTCTCTGGAAATTATGAGGGAGAATCAAAAACTAAGAGATATCTTTGAAGAGCTTTATACAACTTAGTAGGGAGGGAAAAACTATGGACAAAATTGGAGTAATTGGAGCTGGAACAATGGGCAGTGGGATCGCTCAAGTTGCCGCTCAGGCTGGTATGGATGTGATTATGAGAGATATTAATCAAGAAATTTTAGATAAAGGCCTGAAGAAGATCGAGAAAAATCTTGATCGATTGATCCGGAAAGACCGTCTTGACGAAAAAGAAAAAGAAGATATCATCAACAGGATAAGCCCTGTGATCGAACTCGGTTCTTTGGCAGATGTTGATATTGTAATAGAAGCAGCTCCGGAAAAGATGGAAATTAAAAGAGAGATATTTTCTAAATTAGATAACATCTGTAAGGAAGATGCTATTCTAGCCACGAACACTTCTGCTTTGAGCGTAACAGAAATAGCTACAGGTACAGATAGACCGGACAAAGTTATCGGAATTCACTTCTTTAATCCCGTTCCAGTAATGGCTTTAGTAGAGCTAACCCGGGCTATTACCACTTCAGATGAAACCTTTTTACAGGCAAGTAAGCTGGTCGAAAAGTTGAACAAGACTTCTGTTGAGGTTGAGGAAGCTCCGGGCTTTATTGTGAATAGAATCCTTATTCCTATGATTAACGAAGCAGTGATAATGTTAAACGAAGGTGTGGCTTCCGCTGAGGATATAGATACTGCTATGCAGCAGGGAGCCAATCATCCGATAGGACCTCTGGCTCTGGCTGATATGATTGGGTTGGATGTCTGTTTAGCGATTATGGATACCCTGTCTGATGAATTCAAGGATTCCAAATACAGAGCCGCACCTCTGCTGCGCAAGAAAGTAAGAGCGGGTCAGTTAGGTCGGAAGACGGGTCAGGGCTTTTATAGTTACTAATGCTTAGGAGGTAAAGTAAATGGCTAAAATTATAGATAAAGAAGCAGTAAAGGAGCTTTTTGCAGATGGCCAAACCCTTATGGCTGGAGGCTTTATCGAATCCGGGGTGCCGGCAAAGTTAGTAAATATTTTGCTGGAGAGTGGGGTTGAAGATTTGACTTTGATCGGTAATGATACCGGTTTTGATGATCAGGATCTGGGGCAGTTGGTCGTGCAGAAACGGCTGCGTAAAGCGATCGTCTCCCATGTCGGGACTAATAGAGAGACAGGGAAGCAGATGAACGGGGGAGAATTAGAAGTGGAACTGGTTCCCCAGGGGACCCTGGTTGAACAGATTAGGGCTGGTGGAGCTGGTTTAGGTGGAGTTTTAACTCAAACTGGATTGGGTACTAAAGCAGCCGAAGGCAAGCGGATTATCACTGTCGATGATGAAGATTATATACTGGCTAAACCGCTGAAAGCTGATATTGCTTTAGTTAAAGCCTGGAAGGCTGATAAAAAAGGTAATCTCATCTATAGATATGCGGCTAGAAACTTTAATCCGATCGTGGCGACAGCGGCAGATATAGTCATAGTGGAAGTGGATGAAATCTTAGAGGTCGGCGAGATGGATTCCAATGAAGTTATGACACCTGGACTTTTCGTTGATTACATTTTAGAAACGTAATTATATCAATTTCGTATAGGGGGAATATATTAATGGAGAAAGTAGCGATTGTTAGTGCTGTAAGAACACCGATAGGCAGTTTTGGCGGTAGTTTAAAAAAGGTTAGTGCAGTAGATTTAGGTTCAATCGTAATTAAAGCTGCTTTAGAAAGAGCGGGCCTTGAAGGGAACATAGTCGAAGAAGTAATCATGGGTAACATCCTCCAGGCTGGTCAGGGTCAGAATCCTGCCCGTCAGTCAGCATTGGGGGCTGGACTGCCGCAAAATGTACCGGCTATGACGATAAATAAAGTTTGCGGTTCAGGATTAAAATCGGTAAATCTGGCAGCTCAGAGCATCATGTTGGGCGAACAGGAAGTGATTGTGGCCGGGGGCATGGAAAGCATGAGTCAATCTGGTTATTATTTACCTAATGCTCGCTGGGGAGAAAAGATGGGTAATGGAGATATGGTCGACTTGATGATTAAAGATGGACTGTGGGATGCTTTTAATGACTATCACATGGGAATTACCGCAGAAAATCTAGCTGAAAAGTATGGGTTTAGTCGAGAAGAGCAGGATGAATTCGCGGCTAAAAGTCAAAATAAAACAGAAGACTCCTGGAAAGTAGGACAATTTGATGATGAAATAGTTCCGGTGGAGGTTCCCCAGAGAAAAGGCGAGCCCAAGATATTTGATCAGGATGAATATTATCGAAAAGGTGTAACAGTGGAAGGCTTAAGCAAGCTTCGTCCAGCCTTTAAAAAGGACGGTACCGTAACCGCAGGAAATGCTTCTGGAATTAACGATGGGGCGGCTGCCGTTGTTATGATGAGCGCTCAAAAAGCGGAAGAATTGGGTATTGAGCCCCTGGCTGTATTTACAGCGCATGCTTCAGCAGCTGTAGATCCTGCTATTATGGGAATAGGACCTGTACCCGCCACAGAAAAAGCGCTGGAGAGAGCGGGTCTAACTCTGGATGATATCGAGTTGATCGAAGCAAATGAAGCTTTCGCTGCTCAATCTTTAGCAGTCATCAAAGAGCTCGGTTTAAACACTGAGATTGTAAACGTTAACGGAGGAGCGATTGCTTTAGGCCATCCTATTGGAGCGAGTGGAACCAGAATTTTGGTTACTTTACTGCACGAAATGAAAAAGAGAAATAATCGCTATGGCTTGGCCACTCTCTGTATTGGTGGCGGCCAGGGTGTTGCTACGATAGTAGAACGTAATTAATGAGGGGGTCCTGTCATGGGAGATATTAGAGAAAGAATAACGCGAAGAATAGCCCAGGAATTAGAAGACGGTGAGCTCGTTAATTTAGGTATCGGTATGCCGACTATGGTTGCAGATTACATTCCGGAAGGAATAGATATCACTCTGCAGACAGAAAACGGTTTCGTGGGCGTTGGCCCTAAACCTCCTAAGGGGGAGGAAGATCCGGATGTAGTCAACGCCGGGGGTCAGCCGGTTACGATTAATCCTGGAGGAGCCTGTTTTGATTCAGCGACTTCTTTTGCTATCATTAGAGGGGGTCACCTTGACACTACTGTGCTGGGTGCGCTCCAGGTAGATGAGCACGGCAACCTTGCTAACTGGATGATTCCGGGCAAGTTAGTGCCTGGTATGGGCGGGGCTATGGACTTAACGGTGGGAGCTAAGCAAGTTATCGTTGCTACCACCCATACTACCAAAAAAGGTCAGCCCAAGATTCTGGCAGATTGTACTTTACCCCTTACCGCAAAAGGTGAAGTGGATTTGATTGTTACTGAACTGGCGGTAATAAAGGTGACCGATAACGGGCTGGAGTTACTGGAAATAGCCGAAACTACTTCGGTGGAAGAAGTTAGAGAAAAGACCGGGGCCAGGCTCAAAGTCAGTCCTGATCTTAAAACATTTAAGTAGAAGAACGAATTACAAAGATGATTTCAATATAGTCCTGGTCCGGGAGGGCCAGGGCTATTTCTCTTGAAACTTATCCTTTAAACCTTACCTTCCCCTTATCACCTCCGGATCAGCCCCGGTTCAGCCGGTTGAGCGATAGTAATTGGCTCTTAATATAAACTTAAAATAAAAATTAGGATAGGAGGGTTTAATATGAGTTCTTATAAAAAACTATATTCTTCAGGAGAATTGGCACGCCGGGTTAAAAAGGCATATCAAATTTTACAAGAATGTACCTTTTGCCCTCATGAATGCCAGGTGGATAGATTACAAGATGAAACTGGCCGCTGTGGGCTGGGTAAGCAGGTGAAGATAGCCAGTTTTGGTCTTCACCACGGTGAAGAAAGAGCTTTAAGTGGAAGTGAGGGGTCGGGGACGATTTTCTTCTCCGGCTGTAGTTTGCGATGTGTTTTTTGTCAAAATTATGATATTAGTCAGCAGAAGCAGGGAAACTTAACCACTATACCTCAATTAGCAGAGATTATGCTCAATTTACAAAAAAGAGGCGGTCATAATATAAACCTTGTCACTCCCAGTCACTTCATTTATCATATTTTAGCAGCTTTATATCTGGCATCTGCTCAGGGTTTAAATATACCCCTGGTCTATAATACGTCAGGTTATGATTCTCCGGAGAGCCTTACCTTGTTAGATGGAGTAGTAGATATTTATCTGCCTGATTTCAAATATGGAGATGATGAACTAGGTGCTAAATACTCGGGAGTTCCTGATTATTTTAGCACTGCCAGTCGGGCGATCAAGGAAATGCATGATCAAGTTGGGCTTCTTGAGAGAAATAGTAGAGGTATGGCTAAACAAGGATTGATGATTAGACATCTGGTTTTACCTGAAAATCAAGCCGCCACTCCAAAAGTATTGAAGTTTATAGCTAAAAAAATCCATCCTGATACCTATATAAATATTATGGAGCAGTATTATCCTTCGTATCACGCCTCCCGTTTTGAAAAAATCCAGCAGAGCTTATCTAAGTCAGAATTTCAGGATGTTCTGAAAGAAGCTCAAAAATGTGGATTAATTAACTAGGTTTACTTACTTAAATTCGCATTATTGTGCAATAATATACAAATAAAAATTCTGATAACCCCTTTATTTATTAAGAATAACCAGGGAAAATCAGCCTTAGTTTTTGTATATTTATACAATGATCAACCTCTATTAGTCAGGTAATCATTGATTATATGTGAATATATTATTTTATGTTAAAGCGAAAAAAATTTGTTTATGTTTTCCTTGAGATACTAACAATTAAAGCCAGGGGATAACTTTAACCTGAAAAAAACTTGAATAAAATAAAGGGATTTTTCTATTAATATATAATTATTAAAATAACAGGTATAAAATCATGATTATTTAGTTAATATGATCATTATGTCATCATTGTTATTAATTTGTCATGGTTTTATAATTGTAATTTTTGGATAATTCGTACTAATAACCTGGGATGAAGGGAGGGATCAAAGTTAGCAGCTGAGGGAGAGGCAGGCTTGTAATTATCTGAATTATTAAAAACTTGCAAAATCAACTATTAGGAGTGATGAATATGTCCGAAGAGGGTAATGAGAGGGGTAAGGGCTTAAAGGATATTGATCCGGCAATTTTTTGGATCTCTGTTGTTATCTCTGCAGTTTTAATCGTCTGGGGTGCTGTGGCTACGGATCAGTTCGGTGGGATAATCGACAGTGTTTTTAACTTTTTAGTCGGTAATTTCGGTTGGCTCTATCTCCTGTTTACTATGGTGGTTTTTGCTCTGGTCATCGTCCTGGGTTTCAGTCGGTTTGGAAATATTAAATTAGGTAAGCCTGATGAAGAACCTGAATATTCAACTCGTTCCTGGATAGCTATGTTATTCAGTGCTGGTATGGGAATCGGTCTGGTTTTTTGGGGTGTAGCAGAGCCCATAATGCATTACGTCAGTCCACCTTTTGGTATGACCGGGGAAACTGAAGCGGCTGCTCTAGAAGCAGGAGCGTCAGCATTTTTCCACTGGGGTCTTCACCCCTGGGCTTTATATGCATTTTTTGGTTTGATGCTGGCCTACTTTTCTTTCCGACGGGGTCTGCCCCAATTACCAAGTTCAACCCTTTATCCTGTTTTAGGTAAAAAAGGAGTTACGGGGGGCTGGGGTAAACTATTTAATATCCTGGCGGTCTTTGCAACTTTATTTGGAATTGCAACCTCTTTAGGTTTGGGTGCTCAGCAGATCAACGGAGGTTTATCTGAATTATTTGGATTGGCGGTCAATAATACAGTTGCATCCATAATAGTTGTCATCATCACAATAGCTTTCATAATCTCAGCTGTATCAGGTATCGATAGAGGTATTAAGATTTTAAGTAACGTGAACATAACTATTGGGGGGATCCTCCTGGTAGTTGTCATAATATTTGGTCCCACGGTGTTTATTTTAAATTACACAGTACAAGCTACAGGAGAGTATATCAATCAGTTCTTCACCCGCAGTTTTTATACGGGATCGGTCTCCGGTGACCCCTGGCCGGGTTGGTGGACCATATTTTACTGGGCCTGGTGGATAGCCTGGACGCCTTTTGTTGGCGGTTTTATTGCTAGAATATCCAGGGGAAGAACTATTCGGGAATTTGTAGTCGGTGTGGTTATAGTTCCTGCTATAGTCGGGATAGTCTGGTTTGGAACCATGGGAGGAACTGCTCTGCACATGCAGTTGTTTGAGGGGATTAATATAGTTGATCCGGTGCACGAAGATATTGCGGTGGCGTTTTTCATTACTCTACAGGAGCTCCCAATGGGAGCAATCTTGAGTATTCTGGCGACTATATTGATCAGTACCTTTTTTATTACTTCGGCGGACTCAGGTACATTTGTCATGGGTATGCTTACCTCCAAAGGAAAGCTAGAACCTTCCACCCAGGTGAAGGTTACCTGGGGGATTATTGAAGGTTTTATAGCTGCAGTTCTAATTTTAGCGGGAGGTTTAAGTGCCCTGCAAACTGCTTCAATCGCAGGAGCTTTTCCCTTTATGCTCTTCGTCATCGTCAGTATGTTTGGAATCTTTAAAGCCCTAAATGAAGATTACCGATTGATGGAGAAAGGAGAATTTATCGGCGATATAGATATTGATTACTAAAGTTGGGGAGGGTTCGGCCAGCAGAGATGTAAAGGGTCTCTTGCTGGCCGAACCATAATAAAAAATTTTTCTAAGGTTATAATCATGATTATTATAAGGAGGAAGTAGAGCATGGCCGATTTTGAAAAGATCAGCGAAAGTGTAATCGAAGGCAAAGAAGAAAAAGTGCGAGAACTGGTTGAGGAAGCAGTAGAGGAGGGCATGGAGCCCAAGGAGATAATCAATCAAGGTTTGATCAGCGGGATGAACGTCGTTGGAAAACGGTTTAAAGCAGGAGATATGTTCGTTCCAGAGGTGCTGCTCTCCGCTAAATCGATGAAAGGTGGTATGGAAATAGTTAAACCGCTTTTGGTAGAGGGAGAAATGCCTGATGCCGGCAAGGTAGTTTTGGGGACAGTAGCTGGCGACCTTCATGATATCGGGAAAAATTTAGTAGGAATGATGATGGAAAGTGGAGGCTTAGAGGTAATTAATTTAGGGACCGATGTGAAAGCGGCCGATTTTGCTGAAGCTGTGCGAGAACATCAGCCTGACGTTGTTGGCATGAGTGCCTTGTTAACGACCACGATGTTGGAGATGAGAGATACGCTTGAAGTCCTCACTGAAGAAGGTCTGAGAGATTCAGTTAAAGTTATGGTGGGGGGCGCTCCAGTTACTAAGGAATTCGCTGATGAAATAGGAGCCGACGGCTGGGCACCGGATGCGGCGTCAGCTAAGGATCTTGTTTTCGACTTCTTGGAAGCTAAATAGGTCAGGGGGGAAAGAATAAAAATGAGTAGATACAAACGAGCTAGACATAACGTTAATAGTTCAGTTAATTTTAAGTCTTTGAGCGAAGATGAAAGAGAAGAAATTTATCTAGCGGCGCTGGAAGTTTTGGAGAGAACCGGGGTAAAATTGTTTTCAGAGGAAACTAGAGAAATCATGCTGGAAGCAGGCTGCTGGCAGGACGAGGATGAAGAAGAACTAATCCGGATTCCTATTGGCTTAAGTCAGTGGGCGGTAGAGTCAGCCCCTGATAAGATTATTCTTTACGATCGCGATGGAAATCGCAAGTTAGATCTGAGTACTACCAGAACTTATTATGGGCCTGGACCTACTAACACTTACCATCGGGATCCCTATACAGGCGAACGAAGGCGGCCTGTTTTGAGCGATACAGAGAACGTTGCCCGGGTCTGTGATGCACTGGAAAACATCGATTTCGTTATGGATCTAGGTACACCGACTGGAGTTACTGATAATATCGCCGACGTTCACGCCTTTAGAACTTTGATAGAGAATACAACTAAGCCTATCGTTCACTGGGGTTTTGATATTGAACAGTATGAAGATATGATAGATATGGCGGCTATAGTAGCAGGTTCTTTACAGAAACTTCAGGAAAAGCCATTTTTCTTCCTTTATTCTGAACCAACCTCACCTCTGCTCCACTCTCGAGAGGCGATCGAAAAAGTTATATTTGCAGCCAGAAAGAAGATCCCCATCGTTTATACTCCCTGTGTAATATCTGGAGCGACCACCCCGGCTTCTATGGCCGGCACCTTAGTTCAGGGAATAGCCGAAAGTATAGCCGGGATAACGCTATCTCAGTTAGTAAGGAAGGGCACCCCGATCATCATGGGTGGAGTATACGGGATCATGGATATGCAGACAACCATTTACAGTTACGGCAGTCCTGAATTTAACGTCCTCCAGGCCGGCATAGCCCAGGTAGCCCATCATATGGGTATTCCTGTTTTTGGCACTGCAGGCTGTACCGATTCTCATACTATCGACGAGCAGGCAGCCGCAGAAGCAGCGATGAGTATTCTGACGGCAGCTCAGTCGGGAGCTAACCTTGTTCACGATTGTGGTTACATCAGTTCTGGTCAGTGTGGTTCTCTAGAACAATTGGTCATGGATGATGAGATTATCGGAATGGTACGCCGGTTCATGCGAGGTATTGAAGTGACCGATGAAACTCTGGCGGTAAATGTCGTTAATAAAGTTGGACCTGGGGGCCACTTCCTGGGGGAAACTCATACGATGAATCATTTTAAAGATGAAACCTGGTTCCCAACTTTGATTAATAGGATGCGCCATGACGGCTGGAAGGAAAAAGCTGGCGGTTCCAGAATGGGAGAGCGGATCAAAGATAAACTGCATAAAATTTTAGATGAACATGAAGTTCCCGCTTTACCTGATGAGAAGCTAGCAGCTATCGAAAAGATTATGGATAGAGCCGAAGAACGAGAAGCTAAAAAAGCTAAGAAAAAGAAGGAGGATAAATAATAATGGCTGATTTTGAAAAAATTAGTGATGGGGTAATCAAAGGTGAAGTAGAAAAAGTTAAAGAATTGGTCCAGGAAGCTATAGATGAAGGTCTGGAACCCAAAGAGATAATCAACCAGGGTTTAATAAGTGGGATGAACGTAGTCGGGAAACGGTTTAAAGCAGGAGATATGTTCGTGCCGGAAGTTCTGCTATCTGCTAAGGCGATGAAAGGCGGTATGGAACTGGTTAAACCTTTACTGGTTGAAGGAGAGATGCCTGAAGCAGGCAAAGTAGTATTGGGTACGGTGGCAGGTGATCTTCACGATATCGGTAAAAATCTAGTCGCTATGATGATGGAAAGCGGAGGGCTGGATGTGATTAACTTAGGAACCGACGTTAAAGCGGCAGAATTCGCCGAAGCGGTAAGAGAACACGAGCCCGATGTTTTGGGCATGAGTGCCCTTTTAACTACTACAATGTTAGAGATGAGAGATACTATTGAGGTTCTTAAAGAAGAAGGATTGAGAGACGACGTTAAGATTATCGTAGGCGGAGCTCCAGTTACTAAAGAGTTTGCCGATGAAATAGGCGCGGATGGCTGGGCCCCAGATGCAGCTTCAGCTAAAGATCTTGTCTTTGACTTCATGGAAGCCAAATAGGTCGGGGGGATAAAACATGAAAAGTAGTTATAATACAGTAGCAGGAGTTAATCTGGAAGTTTTATCGGAAGACCAAATTGAAAGAATGCTTGACGCATCAATGCGTATTTTAGAAGAAACTGGAGTGGTTTATTACGACGAAGAAGCCGTTAATATAATGAAAAACGCTGGATGTAAGGTTGAAGGCGAACGGGTCCGGATTCCGGCTAAATTGGTGGAAGAAGCCCTTCATACGGTGCCTGCTCGCGTGACCTTAAGCAATAGTAGGACTAGAGAAAGAGTAATGGATCTCACGAATAACAATGCTTATTTTGGAACAGGGTCAGATACGCCTAATTTTATGGACCCTTACACTGGTGAAAGAGTAAAAACTTCAAAAGAAACAGTAGAGATGGCAACTAAAACTATCGATGCTCTGGATAATATGGATTTCGTTATGTCGCTGGGTATTGTCCAGGACGTACCTCAGCTGGTATACGACCGTCATCAGTT
>JBNJDR010000021.1:0-27768 GCA_051745085.1 Bacillota bacterium
CTAATTTATTCATACTGCAATTTTAAGAATACAATTATAGTTTAAAATATCAGAATACTTTATGCTTCTTAAATCTTGTTGTATAAAGAACAACCCAACATATATTGACGTAAAAAACTTGCCAGCAGAGCTATTGACTAAATTTTACCTACTGAAGCTATATATACCGTTAATTCTTCGTCTTCATCGAGATTTAATATTGAATCTATTTTATTTTGATCATAAGCACCAATCGCACAGACACCTAAATTAAGCATTTCACCTGCTAAATATAGGTTTTGACAAATATGACCTGCTTCTAAAACGATTAATTTAGAGGCTAATATACCATATCTCCATTCTGACCTGTACGGTTCAGCAGCCCATAAGAAAACAGCAGCACTGTCTGGTATGAATCTCTGCTGAGAAAATTTATTACTAAAACAGGCAGCCCCAACTTTATTTATTATATTCTCATCTGTATAAACTAAGCTCAATTTATGTTTATCGGGCAAATATTTATACAAACCAGGTTTTAAATTATTAACTTTATCAAGAGCAAGATAAGTATTAATAGGATACCTGCCTCCCCCCGAAGGTGCAGGTCTTTTGTTACTGTTTTCTTTTATCTTTTGCGTCATTATCAGTAAAAATGATATTTCTTGAAGGCTTAATGATCTTTCAGAATAATTCCTTCTGCTTTTTCTTTTGATTAAACAACTACTAAGATCTTCATGGTCAAAATCAATGTCAGTTTGCTCAGGTAGTTCGATTAAATCAATATAATTTACTTCCTCTCTTCTGGGAGGAGGTGGTAAGTTCTTTTGTTGATCTGTATCCAAATCTTCAAACTTATGCCATGGTCCAGATCGAATTAATTCCCTATAAAAATTTTCGTTTTTCACAACATCACTTCCTAAAACCATGTTTTACTGCATAAATCTATTTAATATAATCATTAAAGTCAATTTTAAATTGATTTCCTAAATCAGTTAACTCATCTCTTATTTCTTTACTCAAAGGGATACCTTCTTTTAACCTTCTTTTCTTTGTTTCAAATTCAATTTCTCCAGGAAGTTTAATCTCATTGAAATCGGGAGCAGGAGATATAGATTTCATTTCTTTGATGTAAGTGTTCATTTTCTCTTTGAATTGGTTGACTGGCATAAATCCTGTAATGTCAATTGCACCAATAAAATGACCAACTGCTTGAGGTTCTTCAAAATTTGTATTTTGAGAATTGACATGATTACTCCAGGCGCCATTTGATAAAACCCCCGATAAAACATCAACCATCAAAGCCAGGGCAGAGCCTTTAGGACCAGAGAAAGGTAAAACAGCCCCCTGTAATGCTTCATTAGGATCGGTTGTCATATTTCCATTTTTGTCGATTGCCCAGCCTTCAGGAATCTTTCTATTCTCTTTACTGGCTAAAATAATGTTCCCTCTGGCTACTACACTTGTTGCCATATCAATAACTATTGGAAAATCACTGCCAGTGGGTATACCGATAGCTAAAGGATTTGTTCCAAAAAATTTATCTTTGCCTCCAAAAGGAACCATCGTAGAGGCTGAATTGGAAAAAACAAAACCTATTTTATTACTCTCTAATATTTTATTAACATAGAAACCAGCAATACCAAAGTGATTACTATTCTTAACGCCAACAAAACCTGTGCCATAATTATCCGCTAAGTCTATAGCCTTTTCAGTAGCTTTATAAGCTATTATCTGTCCTAAACCATTATCCCCATCTAAAATAGAGGTTGAATCCTTCATCTGAGCGAAGTTTATTACCGGATTATTATTCGAAACTCCAAGTTTTAAACGCTTAGAATAAACCGGAAGTCGGGTTATACCATGTGAGTCTATTCCTTTTAGATTAGCATCAATAAGAACTTCTGCAGTAATTTTAGCTCCATTTTCTGAAATACCTAAAGAGATTAATATATCTTTACAATAATTAAATAATTTATTTGGGTCTACATTTAATAATTCACTTTTATTCATGATATAAATTCACTCCTATCTATTAAATTCATAACTTATTTATCTCAGTTAAAATATTGAGAGCCGCCTTTCTTAATAAAGAAACATCATTTCCAACTCGGATTAAGTCTGCTCCTCTATCGATCCATTCCTGAACCGCTTTGAGATCATTGCCGGCGACAGCACCTAAAATTAAGTTATGTTTTTTTGTCATACGAGCGATATCATCCATAATCTCGTTTACTTTGTCATCTTCATTTTTCCCTAATAAACCTAAAGATGCTTTTAAATCAGCCGGGCCTACCATTATTACATCAAAACCTTCAACTTGAAGAATAGCTTCTAAATTATTAACAGCATCTATATGTTCAATCAATAAAATAATCCAAAAATTTTTTCTAACTTTTTGCAGGTAAGTCTTGATATCTATCAACCCATAATCATTAGACCTTCTAGGGCCAAACCCCCTTATTCCTTCAGGTGGATATAGACAGGCCTGAACAGCTTCTCTTGCATCTGCCGCTGTCTTAATAAAGGGAAAGATAATTCCATCAGGCTTTAATTCCAGGATGGGCTTAACTAATACAGGATCATTTTCTGCAATTCTGACAAAACTTGCAGCATCAGTACCTCTAGTAGCCATTATATGATGCATTATATCTTTCTTATCAAGACAAGAGTGTTCTGCATCTATCCAGATAAAATCGTAGCCTGTATCTGCTAACATTTCAGTAATGCTGCTATCTAAAAATGTACTCGAAGAGCCAATCACATTTTCATCATCTTCTATCATTTTTATAATTTTTTCAATTTTGTTTTTCATAGATAAAATTCCTTCCAATAAATTAAAAATTTGAGGGTTATATTTTTAACGGAGAAGAAATTTAATTCTTCTCCGTCGGATTATAATACCTATATTTAATATTTAATAGAACTAGTTACTTCTGACTTTGCCATATAGTTTCTTTAACCAGGGACTAAATAACAATGATATGATAAACAGAATTAAGATAAGACTTACCGGACGACTAAACAAAAATGCTAAAGATCCTCCTCCTATTCTTAAACTTCTGTATAAGTCTCCTTCTATCATTCCCCCTAATATAACTGCAAGTATTAAAGGAATAACTGGAAATTTACTATAAACCATTAAATATCCGATAAAACCGAAGAATGTAATTAAAATCAAATCTAAAAAGTCCCCATTGAGTACATATATTCCAATAGATGAAACTACCAATACTATCGGGATCAGGATCTCTTTACGAATAGTTGTTGCCTTACTGAAAAATCCTGAAGACATTATAGCCAAAAAGAAATTCAAAATATGTCCAACTATTATCGTCAAGGCAATTATATAAACTATTTTAATGCCGTCGCCGGTAAATAAGGATAGCCCGGGACGTACCCCATGTAATAGTAAACCGCCCAATAATACTGCAGCTGTAGAGCTGCCGGGAATACCAAAAAGTAAGGTCGGAACTAAAGCTCCACCAATAACTCCGTTATTAGCAGATTCAGTTGCAATTAAACCCTTGGGATTACCCTTGCCATAACTGTCAGAATCAGCAGCTGTAGACTTTAAATGAGAATATACAATAAAAGATGCTGTGGTTCCTCCTGCTCCAGGTACTGTACCGACCAGAAGTCCAATAACAGCAGATCTTAGGGTTAAAAATTTATTTCTTAATACTATTCTAACTCCTTCTATTATACTACCTGACAACTTCATATCTTTTGAGATTCCTAATGCTTCTTCTCCAGCTAACTTCATCATCTCTGCTACAGCAAATAAACCTATTATTGCTGGTAGAAATCCTATCCCACCGTACAAACCATAAAAACCAAAAGTGAACCTTATTTGTCCATCCATCGGAGCCATACCAACTGTGGTTATTAACAAGCCAAAACTACCTACGATTAGCCCTTTAATTAAAGATTCCTTACTAACAACTGCAATTAAGGCTATACCTAAAATCCCTAATAAAAAGAATTCTGGCGTGCCAAATATTAGTACGAATTCTTTTAATAACGGTATCCCAAATAGAAGGACAGAACCACTGATTACCCCACCGATCCCAGAAGCAAACGCCGCGATAGTTAATGCAGTTTGAGCCTGCCCATTTCTGGCCATAGGATAACCATCTAAGGTCGTTGCGGCTGACGCTCCTGTTCCAGGAGCATTCAATAATATAGCAGCCACAGCTCCACCGTACATTCCCCCACTATACACACTAACCAGCAATGCGAAAGCTTGGTTTGGACTTAAAACATAAGTAAAAGGAATTAATACTGCAATAGCAACCGGGGGTCCTATACCAGGTAATGCACCTGCAGTGATACCAACAAAAACTCCTGCTGTAATTAATAATAATGTAGTTGGTGTAAATATAAAAAATAGAGCCGAACTTAATATTTCTAACATCTATGATTCCTCCTAAACTAACTAAATGTTGTTTCCATTCTTAGATAAAAATTAATGTAGAAAACTTAAATCTAAAAATATCCCACTAATCAAAGGAATATTTAAAGAAAACTGAAAAACCATTACTAATGCTATTACGGCTATTACACCAAATAATATCGATGATTTTTTTCTGTATCCCAATATAAGGGGATAAGTTATCATTAATATCACTGATGAAACCAAGAATCCGAATAAATATGTTAATAATACAAATGATAAAAAAGATACAAAAGTAATTGTAACCTTCTTTAATGTTTCATCAATAATTGTCTGATCTTTTTTACTTCCTTCTTCCTCAGTTTTCACCTCAGTAGATTTCTTTTTCTGTTGATATATAAGTTTTGCTATATAAGTAATTATTAAAATTATAGTCAATCCAGAAGAAACCAGGGGAAATAAACTTGAGTCTCTTTTAAAAGAATACGACTCTAGATGAAAATACAAGGAGATACTAAATAAAACTAAAACCAATAGTGCTTCTAAAGGACTATCAAATATATTAATTATTTTACTAAATAACTTCTTCAAGTGCTCTACCCCCTTGATTAATAATTTAAAGAAATATTAGTGCAGTAATAATTACTGCACTAATATTCTCTGCCAATAAAACTAAAGACAATTTATCCTTACAAAATCTCTTCGTCTTGTAAAAACTGCATTAAGCCTTCAAGGGCTTCATTAGCTTCTGTAGCTTCTTCTGCAGTACCAGGAACGATTGGTCTATCAGCTTCTTCTGCCCAGCTTAAAAAGTCATCATTATTAACTGCATTCATCATCGCTTTTTCTAAAACATCTAATACTTCCTGAGGTGTATCTGGTGGGGCTGCTAAAACTCTAAATTGAGGAACAGCAGCGTCTTCATATCCTAATTCAGCAATCGAAGGTACATCAGGTAAACCAGGATATCTTTCTAAGCCTAAAAATGCAATCGGCTTAACTTCGCCATCCATTACATTATTGATAGCAGCTCCTGTAGTAGAAATTATAGCTGGTACTTCTCTTCTCAATAATGCAGCAATAATTTCTCCAGAACCAGAATAAGGTACTAAACTATCGTAATTAAAATCAGCAAATTCTTTTAGCAATATAGATGATACGTGAAGGATGGTACCTTCAGATTGAGTTCCTTTAATAGATAATTCTCCAGTGTTGTATGCCTCTCTAACCTCATCAAAAGTATCATAAGGCTGATCAGGATGAACAGAAAGTAATGGACCATCTAAAGCATATCTTCCAATCATCTCAAATTCATCTACTGTAAAGTCTGCTCCCTGTTCCATTATTGCCATCTGAGGAGATGGTGGATTAAAGGCAATCAAGGTATATCCATCAGGATCTGAACGATATACTTCACTAATACCTCTTAATGAAGCAGCGCCTTCAACATTTCTAACAACAACGGGTACGCCTAATTCTTCTTCTAAGGGGCGAGCTAATTGTCTTACGTAGGTATCAGTTCCTCCTCCTACGGAGAAAGGTACAATTATCTCAACCTCCTTTTCTGGAAAGTCTTGGGCACCAACGGATAGAGATAGTGCGAGAACAAAAATAACAGCAATAGATAAAACTAATGTTTTATTAATTTTAGTAATCATTTTTTGCCTCCTTATAGTAATTTATAATTAGAAGTCACTAACTATATAAAACTCTTCACCTCCTTATGAATTATTGTAGGACCACTAATTATAAGTAAATCATAATTATCTGTTGTACAGAGAATCTTCTAAACTTTCAATTGTATATATAGGTAAAAATTCTTCTAATAAAACAGCGGCTCTTTCTTGATTAAATATTCCACAAAGGCATGGTTTAGCAAGCTCAATAGAAGCCTTTTCAACGGACATCCGATTTTTTTTAATTTTTAACAGCAAATCTTTAACAAGATGGGATGAAACCATTGCATGGCCACACATTGTAGTAATCTTCCGAAAATTTTCATCGGGTAATTTATCTAAATCTCCAACTACTCCTAAACTATTATTAACTGAATGTGGATCTATGTTTAACTCTTTAAGTATATCTTCAATTGGTTCCTGTAAAGCACTCAAAGTTACAGAAAGCCCCAAATCTTCTTCCACTACTCTCCTAATTACTTCTTTGAACTTTTCTTTACTATTAAATACACACCGGATTCTTGAATTATCTCTAGTCTCATCTTTAATTACATCAATATCAATCTTATCCGATAAAATATTTTGGCCTAACTCATAACATCCATAATTAATCGGACCTACCTCAAAAACTATATCTATCAATCGTCTTATCTTTTCTGCCGCTCCTTCATCATTGTATCCCATAGCAGGAGTTATCAGCAATAGATAATCATTTTTTAAACTTTCAACTGAACCTTCTCTATGCAGCGTATGTGTCATGTTATCTCCTCCTTAATTTGGTCTGCCCACGCCAATATTCACTTTAGCATTTGGCTTAATACTAAAATTCGATTCTTGAACAACTTCATCTATTCTTAATTCCATACCTGGATCATAACAGGAAATTAAATCAATTGTTATCACTGTATCAATATCTTCAGCAATTTTGTTAATTAAATCTAAGCATTTTTTTAAATCAGCTTCTACAATATCAAATTCAATAATTGCAGACAAAAGCCTTTCATTTAATACTTCTTCCTTTAATTCTCCTGTATTTGTATCTTTCATCAATCCTATAACAGGATTACATTCTTCAAAAGAATTAAACCCATTTTCTGCTAACATTTTAGTTACCTTCTCTACTTCACTTAATCTTGTACCTACTAAAGGCCTTCCGATCTCAAGGCCGATTCCTAAGAAGCCTTTTTTTGTTCTATTAGTAACATCGTTAGTTTTAACTTCTTCAGTACCTCTACCAGGCATATTTGTTTCAGCATGGTTTGTAGAAGGATCACTAAAAAATTTACGAACCGAACGAGGAAACTCATAAACATAATCAGGTTCATAAATTGCATCAGTGGGACAAACCTCAACTCTTAAGCAGGTTCCACATTCAAAACATAAATCTTCGTCAATTTCTAAATAGCCATCCTTTATCAAGATTGCATTATCGGGGCAATATGGATAGCAATTTTTGCAGGCTATGCACTTTTCTTTATCAATTTTCATTTTCATCCTCCTTAAAATATAGCTAATATTTTACATTTAAAATTATTAAATTTTATTAAGTATTCAATCACTCCTTTTCTTATCCAATTTCTTTTTATAAAATGAGGAAATCCAACGAATTAAATTGTCGAAAAAACTCATTATATATTTATATTAAAATATTATAAAAATTATTACTATTCGTATATTGTTTGTTTTATTAATATACAACATTTATTGCGCTATTAAATGAATTTTAAAATTTATTATGCCTGGATAATATTCAAGTCCATATTTATTTAGATAGTGAAGTAAAATGAAAATTAATAAATTAAATATTCTATTTATCTTAATTTTATAATATTAAAACTATTATTACTTTTCATATATTGTTCTTAATGGCTTGACACAACATATATTGCTATTATATATTAATTACAATATAGCATTTCACAATAATCAAACTAAAAAGTCATATTTTAGGAGAATTCTATGAAAAATTTCAAAGATAATAAAAATAATAAAAACTATTTGAAAGAAAATTTTCATATATCGCACCGCAAATCTCCCCAGGCATTAAGAGGTCATAGACATTACCATAATGCTTATGAGTTTTTATTATGTAATAAAGGTTCAGGTGACTTCTTTATAAAAAATACAAATCATCCTATTAAAGATAAAACCCTGTTTATCCTGGATAAAAGGGATATCCATTTACCTAGATTAAAGAAAGACTCTAAGATCTTTGATAGATTTGTAATTCAATTTGAGTCTGATTTTCTTACTGATTTTTATAATTTTGATAATGTTGATTTTGATTTTAACTGTCTATTTACCGAAAAACTTAACTCTATAAATTTAAAAGAAGATGATCACCTACATTTAAAAAAATTATCAGAAAAAATTCTTTATGAATCAACCAAAAAAAAAGAAGGCTATGATTCTTTAATATATGCATACCTACTAGAGTTATTAATTTCTGTTTGTCGTTTAAGCAAAAATAATAAATTAATTGACTTAGATGATAAAAACAAAAACAGATTAAATAAAATTATAGATTTCATAAACGAAAATTTAACAGATAAAATTACTTTGGATAAAATAGCAGATGAATTTTATATCAGCAAATATTATTTATGTAGATATTTCAAAAATAAAACCGGGTTTACAGTTGTTGAATTTATTAATCATAGAAGAATTATTGAAGCCCAGGGATTATTAATTAAAACAGATAAAAATATAACTGACATATCCATGGATGTTGGTTTTAACTCGCTTAATCATTTTGAAAGGGTTTTTAAAGAAAATAATGGTATAACTCCTTCTCAATATAGAAATTTATACACATAAAAATGACCCTCATATCTAATAAATAAAGGGCCATTTTTATATGATTTGTTTAATTAACATGATTATTGGTGATTTAAATTCAAAAATATTAATTATCTTAATTATTCTGCTTCCGTTTCAACTTCTCGATTAAACTTTCTACTCTTTCCCTGGCCGCCTCAGTTTCTTCCACCTGCCGGGTGAATTCCACGGCCAGGATGTCGCTCTCCTTAATGTTATCAGGCAGGTATCTCTCCGGCACCTCCAGAATGTGTTCTTCCTCCGGCCGGATCAGGAGAACCGCGATCCCGTTCTCGATTCTATCCACAGTAACCTGCATAACCAGGCACCTCCCTTAAATTGTGATTTCGTCTTGCCATTTCTCATACTTTTTCTCGTCGATCCCGTCGACTTCCATGATCTCCGCAGAAGAGGTGAATTCCCCCTGCTGCTCCCGGTATTTGATTATCTTCTCAGCGGTAGCCGGACCGACGCCCCAGAGGGACTCCAGCGCTTTCGCCGAAGCTGTGTTGATATTAAGTAAGCCTGCTTTTCCTGCGCTTTTTTCAGTCTCGGTATCTTCCTCTTCCTTTTCATCTACATCTAGATCGGTTCCTGTGATCGGGGGAGCATCTTTACTCGAGGTTATCGTATAGCTTTCTCCATCGGTGGAAACGACGACATCGCCGTGTCGGTCGGTCCTATAGACTTCAACGCCCTGAACCTGCAGCCGCTCAAGCAGTTCCGGACTGGGATGGTTAAACTTGTTGTCCTCTCCTACCGGGATGACGGCGATCTTCGGCTTAAGCGCAGCTAAAAACTGCTGCTGGCTGGAAGTTTTACTGCCGTGATGGGATACCTTCAAAACTTCAGCCCCAAGCTCCAGGCCTGACCGCAGGATCTCAGCTTCCCCTTCTCGCTCTATATCTCCGGTAAAGAGAAAGTCTACTTCTCCATAGTTAAGCTGGAGCACCAGGGAGGAGTTATTCAAACTGTAGTCCTCCACATTATTTCCAGGATGGAGCACGGTGAAGGTCAAATCTCCAATCTCGATAGTTTCGCCTCTCCTGGGAGTATGAAAGGGGATATCCATGGTGTCGATCAGAGTCAGATAATCTTCAAAAGTTTTGGAAGTATGGATCCTGCCGGGATCATAGACGGCAGAAACATTAAAACTATGTAGAACCGAACTGAGACCGCCGATATGATCGGCATGGGGATGGGTGCTTACCACCGCATCCAGCGTTTCCACATCTCTTTCCTGCAAAAACGAGAGCAGTTTAGTTTCTACCCGGTTCCAGCGGTTTCCCCCATCGATCAGCACGCTGGTTCCTGCACTGCTCTGGAGAAAAATTGCATCCCCCTGGCCCACATCGATAAAGTGAACGTCCAGGTCAGCCTGGATCGGGACAACAAGTGTAAGCATCAGGAAAACGAGGATCAGCGGGATAAATATTTTCCTTTTCTGTACCATCTCTCCCCTCTCCTTTCCGGATTAAACCCGATTTAATGCAAAAAGTTGATCTCCTGCCTCTTTGCCCTCAGAAACTTGATCAGGGGGTAACCCAACCCAAAGATGACGACCGCCTGGCTGGCCGTGATCTGGGCCGCCACCACCAGATAAGGTACGCCGAACAATAAGTGGAGGTAGGCGCTGATCAAAAGACCGTTTAAGATGATCGGACTGAGATAAGCCAGGATCGAATCTCTGAATAGATAGGTAAAGTAGGCCGCCAGCAGAGTGACGAAACTGCCGCCGATGATATCAACTATGCCCAATCCGCCGATGACGTTGGCTATAAGTACCCCGATGTAGAGGGCCGGTATGGCCTCTGGATAGATTATCGGTAATACGGTTAAGGCCTCCGCCGCTCGAAACTGCAGGGGACCAAAACTTACCGGGTTCAGGAT
The DNA here is from genome assembly GCA_051745085.1 of Bacillota bacterium. GTDB lineage: Bacteria > Bacillota > Halanaerobiia > Halanaerobiales > Halarsenatibacteraceae > Halonatronomonas. Next base: position 10,756 of record JBNJDR010000021.1, read on the forward strand.
ATAGGTGATAACGATATATAAACCGGCGATCATAGCTCCGCGGGTTACTTGCTTCGTGGTCATGAAAAATTCCTCCCAAATTTATTAAAATGATTTTATAGTAGTTCTACATCATAGTATATCATTTTATTAAACTTACCGCTAAATTTCAAGCTTTAAAGAAAAAAAAGACCCCAACCATTTCCGGTCAGGGTCTGTAAATTAATCTCAAAATTAAGCTCAGATCAACTTTAACTTGCGGGCAAACAACTTATACACCGCCAGGTTCACTATGATCCCGTAAACCCAACCCAGAAGATAATATAAGTTGTAATTCAAATACATGGCCTCGTTACCGCGGATCATGGCACTGATCGCTTTGGCCGGAAAGAATCCAGGGGCGAAGGCAAAGAACAATTCCTTGAAGTCGGTTATAAAGAGAGCCACCACCGGGACGAAGACCAGAGCGCCGAAACCTTTCATGATGGCGAAGCCTTCTATCTTATTTTTGGCAAAAGAGTTGATGAAGAGTCCGGTGATCGGGGCTGACAGGGAAGCCAGCACAGATACCGCTAACACTCTATTCAGCGGGAGATCGGCGATGTTGGAAAAGAGGATAACAAAAATACAGGCAGCCACCGAGAAGACATAAGTCATAACCAGGCGGAAGGAAAAGAACCGCCCTAAACCCAGGGGGGTGACCTTGACCGTCATTAACACGTTGTCATCCCGATCATCCAGGATGGAAAACCCGATCAGAGCGCCGAAGATCAAGGGCATGATCATGGCAAAAACTACTATGATGATATCGGCATAAAAGGCGATGACAAAACCGGTATTCCTTTCGATGTAGGGCAGCAGGAATCTGCCGATAAAGCCGAACAACAACGGATAAAAGAACATGAACCTGGTCAGAGGTTCCCGCAGCCATTTTTTAAGTTCGCTGAGAATAAAGGTAGTATACATATTAGACACCACTCTCTCTGATGGTGAACTCATTGAATTTTTTTAAGACGAAATAAGCGGCGACTGCCGAGGCCAGGAGCAGATAACCAGCCGCGATCATCGTTTCCGTAAAGCCAACTCCGCCTGTGGTAGCTTCGATCAGAACCGCGGCGGATTTGGTCGGCAGCAGGAAAAGTAAGTTGGTGAATACTGCCGAAGTGATCACGTTAAGCTCTTCCAGCACCACCGGTAAAGCCAGCACGACCAGGTACTGCATCATCTTGATCAGCATTTCGGTGAAGTCGTTGGAGCGGTAAACTATGAGGAAACCGATGAGGGAGTGAAAGATCCCGATCAAAAGTATGGCTCCGATTAAACCGAGCAGATCGACATTGATCTCCCTAAATATTAGGGCATAGGCGTAAACTATCAAGATGGTGATCAGATTGGAGATCAGGTTGCCTAAGGTCTTAGAACCGATGAACTCAGTCTTGTTAATCGGAGAAACGAATAAAGATTTGAGCACACCCTCCTGTTTTTCGAAGAAGATACTGACTCCGATCATAATTATAGCCATAGAAACGATATCAAAGAAAACGATCAGCGTAAAAAAGTAGGTTACATCGGGAACCTCCATAAAATAGATCAAAGCTATCCAGAAGAAAGCTACCACCACGCTGGCCGAAAGGATATGATATTTCTGCATGCGCTGCAGTTCACCCTGAAATAAGACGGGAAAGTTTGTCATGATTACTTCACCCCTGTTATTTCGATGAAGATGTTGTCCAGGGTCATTTCCTGACTGTGCATGGTGATAATCTTATGATTTTTGATCAGCTGCAAAAATTCCTGGTTTTCACCCAGGTTGTCTAATTTAAAGGAAGCTTCCTCTGCAGCCCCGTTATCGCTGTATTCCACCAGCAGCTGGCGCTGGCCATATTCAAGTTTGAGGTTCTTCGGCGTATTTATCTCAGCGATCCGGCCGTCGGCCATGAAAGCCACCTGATCGCAGAGTTCTTCCACGTCGTTCATCAAATGGGTGGTAAGGAGAACCGTACCGCCCTCTTCTTTAAATTCGGAGATCATATCTTTGATGATGCGCGAGTTTTTCGGGTCCAGGCCGTTGGTAGGTTCGTCCAAAAACAATATTCTGGGCTGGTTAAGTAAGGCCCGGATAAAGTTCAAGCGAACTTTCATCCCTTTCGAATATTCTCCGACCTTTTTGTCTTTATCCTTATATAAACCTAACCTTTCCATCATTCCATCTGTATCAGCGGTTTTATCGTACAATTTCTTAAAAAACTCAAGGTTTTCGCTGGCTGTCAGCTTGGAGAAATGAACCGGCATTTCGAAGCCAACCCCAATATCCTGATAGAACTCCTTACCGTAGTCTTTGATCGACCTGTTCTGATAGGTTATCTCTCCCCGAAAATCCTCGATCAATTTGGTTAGGATCTTCTGGGTGGTACTTTTACCCACCCCGCTGGGACCGAGCAGTCCGAAGATCTCCCCGTCTTTGATCTCGAAGGACATGCCTTTGATGGTATCCTGCTCATTATGGGGATAGCAGTACTTTAAATCCTGGATGGCAAACATGTAAATCCCCTCCTTTTATACCCATAATACAACTTAATTGACGTTGTGTCAATAATAAATATAAATAAAGACAGGGAATCACCCCTGTCTCGATAAAATTAATTATTTATGCCCGGTTTTAGAGGCAAACTCCTGCTTGATTTCTGCTAAAAGATCGGCATTCTGAATAACATCGATCCCCGTCTGGGTCAAAGCCGTAACGGTTCGGGCCATCTCCTGGTATGCATAGGCGGTTTTAGTCTTATCCCTGAACTCCACCGTATGGCCGGTTACTTCCTCGGTGGTGATGGGAAAATAGGCGTGGATGGTGGGGCAGACATGACTAACATTGCCGGCGTCCAGAGAACCTGAGCTTTCACTCGCTTTGATCTTCTCCACTCCTAGTTCTTTTAAATTATGCGTCAATCGCTGGGAGAGCTTCTCGTTGGTGAGCATATTATAAAAAGAAGGCTCGTAATAATCATGCTCCATTTCGGTCCCCGCTGCCAGGCTTGCTCCCCGGGCACAGTTGAGCACCTTCTCCTCCAACTCTTCCAGGTAAGCTTTGCTCGTGGCTCTGATGTAAAAGCGGGCCTGGGCCAGCTCAGGTACTACGTTGGCCGCCTGGCCGCCTTCGCTGATGATACCGTGCACCCGGGCATCGCTTCGTATATGTTCTCGTAAAGCGTTGATATTATTGAAAGTGTTGATGGCGGCATCGAGGGCATTGATCCCCTTCTCCGGGCTGGCCGCAGCGTGGGCCGTTTTACCGTGATAGGTAAATTGGATGGCTTTCATGGCCAGGGAGGGCCCACTTTTATAATAGCCATCGGAAGGGTGAGCCATCATCGCCACGTCGATATCGGCAAAAGCCCCTTTCTCGGCGAACTCCACTTTGGCCCCGAAGGACTCTTCAGCTGGAGTCCCTAAAACGACAACCTTACCTCCAACTTGATCGATAAATTTACGCAGGGCTATGCCGGCCCCGGTACTAACCGCCCCCAGGATGTTATGCCCGCAGCCGTGCCCGATCTCCGGGAGGGCATCGTACTCCGCCATATAACAGACGGTAGGGCCAAACTTCTCCTCGTTGGCATATTCAGCTCGAAAGGCTGTCTCCCGCCCTAAATATCCTGCTTGTCCGGTAAAACCGTATTTTTTCAATAAGTCGAGATGAGCTGAACAGGCTTTAAACTCCTGGTTGCCCAACTCGGGGTGCTCCAGGATGAATTCGCTCAATTGGATCAGATCTGCTTTTATCGCTTCCACTTCCTGCTTGACTTGCTCCAACATAGGACCCACCTTTCTTTCTAGAAATCCTCCCCATCCTGATAGGACCGGTCAGGAAGGATGTTATCTGCGCTTTATAGGTTTTAACTTATAACTGAGGGCGGCAGCTATCACAGTAAAAATGAAAAAGACGAAAAATCCCTGCTGGTACCCGGATAAAGGATAAACCCGCGAACCAGACACCACGTCTCCTGCCCAGCTTGAATCCAGCCGCCAGCCCACCAAAAAGTTGAAGATTATCGTCCCGATAAAGGGAGCTAGATTGGTTACCCCCATCACGCTTCCCTTTAATTCCGGGAACAGCTTTTTTACGTTTCCGAAAGTTACCATCACAAACAGGGAAATGCTGCCGAAGATGAACAAGAGAACTGCCATCGTCCACAGCGAAGGCTTGCCTCCCTGGATAACCAGGATGTAGAGCCAGACCAATGAAATGACGGTAGTGCAGATGCGCAGCATCTTGATCCGACTGCCCAATCTTCTTTCCACCCAGCCTAGAGAAGTTGCTGCGAAGATACTTCCGATGGTGATGATCAGGGCAAAATTAGCAGCCATGTTCCTGGAGAGCTCATATACCTGGGTTAAATACGGGATTATCCACAGGCCGGAAACGCTCATCATCCCACCCAGGATGGTAAAGATGATGAAAAAATAGGACCAGAACTGCCAGCTTTTAGCCAGATAACCCATACCTTTGATAATATCAGCAAAACTTCTTTCCTCGTCTTTCACCACATTGACCGGCTCAAACCCTTTGTCCTCCGGTTTCTCCCGGACCAGAGTCCAGGCCAGGGCTGCCAGGATAAAAGTAAAGACGCCGAACATCACGTGAGACTGCCGCCAGGTCAACCAGCCTAACAGAAGGGAAAATGGTGCTGTAGCCAGTAATGCCCCTACATTCCCCATCAAAGCGGTCCAGCCGGTAAAGCTGGTAAAATATTCAGGCGGAAACCAGATGGCGACCATTTTCAAGATGGAAACAAAGAAAGTCGCCGCTCCCACCCCGATCAGCAGCCTGCCCAGGGAAGCAAAGAGCATTCCATCGGCGAAAGCGAAAAATATGGACCCGCTGCCCATGGAGATCAAACCTACGGTGGTCACGATTCTAACTCCGAACTTATCGCTTAAGATCCCCACCGGGACCTGAAGGAACCCGTAAGCGTAGAAGTACATCGAAGTCAGGGTCCCCAACTGAACTGCAGTAAGGCCCATTTCTGTAGATAAAATGCCGGAAATAACCGCCAGCGTGTAGCGGTGAAAGAAGGCGATAAGATAACCTAAACTTAAGATAAACCAGATCAACCTTCTATATTTGACCATTTTTGCATTTGAATTAGACAAAATAAAACCCCATTTCTCTTAAACCTTCATTCTAAGTATTTTTCTTTCTACTGATGACCATTAACTCCATCTCATCTAAATTAAGTTTTTCTCTGTTCCAGCAGCCGGCTGTTCCGCCCCACATATTTTCCACCTGGAAACCGCTTGCTTTTAACATATGAACCAGCTCAGAGCCAACAAATCCCTTCTGCTGAATCATAACTTCAGGATCGGCATCCGGGAGCAGTTCCTGTAAGGGCATGGTTTCCACCAGGGTATGGGGATCGAACTTACCTGATTCCACATCTTCCTGGCTGTAGCTTCTTGCTTTCCGCAAGCCGTTTAAAGCCGTGAGGATAAATTGGGCGCCCGGCTTCAAGACCGCCTGGATATTCTTTAAGATCTGTAAATCTCGGGTTAAAGGATCATCACCCATAGAGAGTAACCCAAAGGCTCCTTCACATAAACAGATAGCTCCATCGTATTTAGTTTCCAGATGAAAGTCAACCGCGTTCGCCTGGATGAACTCCACCTCCAGACCTTCCTCGTTTGCGATTTCCCTGCCTTCAGCTAACATTTCTTCCGATAGGTCTAATCCCGTAACCTGGTAGCCCCGACGGGATAATTCCAGAGAATGACGGCCTGTACCGCAGCCGACATCTAAAATCTTCGCCCCGGGCTCCAACTTAAGTTCCTCTTCTATAAAATCTACTTCTTCTATGGTAGCGCTAGTAAAACAGTTATCCATATATTCTGGGGCATGTTCTTTAAAAAACTTCTTCCATCCATGTTCTTGTGTCAATTTTAATCATCCTTTCCTATTATTTATTTCTTTTTCTATCGCCTTTATCCTGCATAAAAGTTGGTTTAAACAAGAAAAAACCGCTCAGAGTTAACCTGAGCGGAAAATAGCAGAAATATAAACTTATCCTATTTATTATCAGTTTCAGGCTGACAATTAATCTGTCCTAACCGACAGGGAACTTTAAGGAAGATAAACTCCCGGATCGGTCTGCGGATTTTTTGATAAAATAAAACCAGACCGTTTACCGTCATAACTGAGGCGAAAGCGGTGGTACCTAATTTCCCTCCCACTCCATTAAGATAGGGGGAGGTGAAGATAAAAATGACGGCAGCGAGAACTCCCGCTCCAGCCATCAAAAATTCGTTGCTTATCCTCTGCCGGGATGACATCCCGGCGAAAGAAGCGCAAAAAACCATAACAGCCAGGGTTGCCCCGTAAGCTGGATATATCAGCGGTAAAACCAGGGCTGCGCTTAAACCAACCAGACCAGAACTGAACACAGCACTGTAATCCAGGCGGACATTGAGGATATAGGTTACGACCGCACCCACCACACTATAAGCAACCAGTAAAACCGCCAGGTTACCCTGGGGAACAGCACTTGAAACGAAGGGCTGACCGGTCAAAAATACCGCCACAACCGAACCTGTGAAGGCGGTGGTACCTAACTTACCTCCTAAGCCAGAATAGGCGAACTTATCGATCACGTAAATGACCCCGCTGATCACTGCCGCCAGCAGCAGGAAACCATAACCGGTTAACCCCGGGGCAGCCATCCCGACGAAAGAGCCACAGAAAGCCGGGACCTCATACTTAGGAACGATAAAGTGGGCAGCCAGGCCGATTAATGCTGAGGCTAAAACGGCAGAAAGTCCAAACTCAAGGGAAAGAAAAAAGGTAGTAAGACCGCCGCCAATCACAGCCCAAAAGTTAAGAAAATCCACTTTAGTGAACGCTGCTAACCCACCCCAATTTTTAGAGGTCAAACTCTTCCACTCTACTTTTGATTCGTAGATGAAAGCAAAATATATTAAAATAAAAAAGAAACCAAAACTTATGGGTAAGGAAGAAGTAAAGCCTAACATAAACGCGAATAATAAAGATAAGGTCATAAAATTCATCAGGATAAATCCTGTTTTAAATAAGATCAATTTAAACACCCCATTAGAAGATAACTCTATCTATAAAATATCATAAATCCATTTTATAGTCAAGTAATCTACTCGGGTTTAAAAGATCTGATATAGGAGCAGCCCCACTACCATCAAGATAAGCCCCATTATCTTCAGAAAACTCACACTGACGATGGCCTCCCCAAATAAGCCAAAGTAATCGATCAGGAAGCCCCCGATGATCTGGGTTACCACTACGATCGTAATCGCGTAACTTACGCCCAGCAGGCTAATCCCCTGCATCACCGCGAAGATGATCAGCGCTCCAAATACTCCCCCCAGCAGATAATAGGGCGGTACCGCGGTTAATCCACCGAAAGAAGCTGAATTACTTATAAACAATAAGACCATGAGGGCGAAAGCAAAGCCTGACCCGTGCACGAATACGTTAGACGGCCACAGACCTGCTGTTTCACCTAATCTGGCATTGAAAACCGACTGTAATACGATAAAGATTCCGGCCATTATAGAAAATAAGATCCCCTGCAGCATATAATTATCTCTCCTATGATTTATAGAATACGTTGTTGGTCTGCACAACGCCTGAATAGACATAATTTATCAGGGTTAAGAAGTCAAATACAGGTAGATTAGTTGCTGACTGGATGGCCGCGGAATAAGGGGGGAGCACACTGCATTCCACCAAAAAAGCCTCTACTCCCTCTTCAGCTACCATTTCCTCAGCCAGGTCTACCATCTCTTCTTCCATAAGTACCGGATCAAGTTCTGGCTTTTCCCCGATGATAACTTCGTTAAAGTGGGGTTTCTTCTCCATCCCCCCTACAACTAACCGTTCTTGAGTTTCCGGACTAATGCCTACTCCGGTAAAATGTTTTTTTCCTAAAGCATCGGAATTAGCAGTTATAATCCCAATTTTCTTCTGCCGCCCGAGCATAGTGTCCAGCAGGGGAATCTGAAGCAGGGAGGACATGAAAGCAGGCACATTTAAAGATTTAGCCATCTCATCCTGCAAAACTGCCATAAAACCGCAATCTCCTGTTACAGCTTTAACCCCGGCATCTTCCAGTTCTCTCCCGGCCTGCTTAAACTGTTTCAGTAACCTGGTCGGATCAGAAAACATCTCAGAGATAGTGGCTTCTTCTATCACTTTATAGCGGACGGGGTAATCGTAACTTAAAGCACAGGCGACATCGCCTGGGATCGTTGGAGTTACTGTTTTCAAAAGGATGATACCGATCGCTTCTCCAAAACTAACCTGGTTGGTGTTAGGTGATTTCAGTAAAGTCATGTTATGATCTCCTCTCTTTGATTTGCTTCATTATTTCTCTTTATTAATATATTATACTTTTAGCGCTGTTGTCCTGCATAATAATATGGTAAAATAAAACTACACTAAGATAAAGGGGTTGGATAAAATGTTATCCAAATATTTTATTGTCAGTCTAATCACCATGTTATTTTTACTTATCTATATCTTACATTCCCCAGGTATAAGCGCAAACGAGATCAACATCAATGATCTTCAAGATATAATAACTCAAGAAACCATTTACTTTGCCCAGGAAGTACCAGAGGACGTTTACGAAAAGCTGGGAGGTTATAATGCTTTGATCTTCGGAGAGTATCACGATATTTCTGGACACCAGGAATTACTTGCTGCCCTTCTCCCCGGTTTACATGAGCAGGGCTACCGCTACCTCCTCCTGGAATTCCCCCATGCCTACAGCTGGATCTTCGATGGTTATATCAACGTCAATCAAGGCATAGAACTTCCAGAAGGGGTAAGGCGGACTTACGGCGTACTCTTAGAGGCTATTAAAGAATATAATCTAAGGCTTGAACCAGAGGAAAGATTCGTAGTTAAAGCCATCGACATCAATCATTACTCTAACATCTTCGTTAGTTCTCTGGCCGGACTGGCTCGACAGAGGGAGAACACGGAAATCCTCCAGGAATTTGTAGAGCAGGCCCGGGATGACGAAAACTACCGCCGCATATTTACTGACATGGAAACCGAGATTTTGAATCATCGTAATGAATATAAGGAAAAATGGGGTGAAGCATATTTTAGAGAGTTGGAAGATATGCTCTATGCCGAAAGCAGATCGATCAAGGTCCGCAACAGCACCGAACTCTTCGATCTAAAAACCAGACGCCGGGAGCAGGTTATCAAGGATATCGTGGATAGATATTTGGAGTGGGCCTATCAGGTTATCATCAATACCGGCTATTATCACGCCCAGCGGGAATACCGGTTCGGCACCAAACAGGAATGGTTGGGAGAATACCTGGCCGACCCTGACCACTATATCACTCAAGGCAACATTTTATCGCTGGTGGTTGCTCCCACCCGGGGCAAAATGAAATTTGATCAGGAAGTTAAAGAGTTTTCTCTGCCTGAATATGATTTGACAGATCCGGAAAATATAGAGCAGGCAGACCTCTTCTCGCTGATCGCGGCCAACGCTCATGATCAAATCGGATTTCTAACCCTGGAAAACCCTTATTTTCTTGAACATCCAGTCAAAGTCAACTTTCATTTCTTAGAACTGGAGTATAAAGTTAAAAACCAATTTGATGGCTTCTTTCTCCTGCCTGAAGTTGAATATATCGGGGAATAAGAATAAGGAAAAGCCCTGCAGAAACTGCAGGGCTTTATCTTATATATTTACTATTAAAATTTAAGCTACTCAGTGATCAACTCTAAAGGAACGGGGATAAACTCTTCTACTTCTTCTCCCTCAAGATAAGCTACGGCTTTTTCTACGGCCAGTCTCCCCATTTCTCTGGGCTGCTGAGCTATGGTAGCTGCCATTCTGCCTTCTTCTACGGCCTCCAGAGCATCATCGATCGCATCAAAACCAACCACGGTAATTTCATCTGAGCGGTCAGCTCCATCGATGGCTTCAACAGCGCCTAAAGCCATTTCATCATTATGGGCGAAAACAGCGTCGATATTTTGATGGGCTTCCAATAGATCTTCCATTACACTCATGCCTTCCGATCTATTGAAGTCAGCGGGCTGACGAGCGATTATTTCGATCCCGTCTATTTCGTCCATGACTTCATTGAAACCGTTACCTCTTTCCCGGGCGGCTGAAGTACCGGGAATACCTTCTAATTCTATGACGCGGCCTTCGTTGTTGAGCAGATCAGCTAAATATTCAGCGGCCATCCTTCCACCTTCAGTGTTATCTGAAGCTATATGAACATCTACTTCAGTAGCTGCACCTCTATCAACTGTGATAACTGGTATATTGTTCATTTTAGCTTCTTCGATCGCCGGAACTATTGCATCTCCATCAACTGGATTAATTGCGATTAAATCCATGCCTCTGATAACTAAGTCTTCAATACTGCTCATCTGAGTAGCTGCATCATCACTGGCATCGACTACTTCTAATTCTACTCCCAGTTCATCGGCTGCTTCCTGGGCTCCATCTCTCAAGTCTACGAAGAAGGGATTGTCTAAAGTTGAAACGGCCAGTCCGATTTGATAATCCTGAGCTTCCACGGTTCCAGCAAAACCTGCCACCATCATAACAGCAGCAACGATAACCAATGTCATCAGTTTTCTCATTATTTTCTACCTCCTTGAAGGATTTTTGAGAAGCTGTTCTCTATATCTCAATCGCGGTGCTGTAAACTATCTAAGAGAACCGCGATTAGGATAACAACGCCTTTTGCTACTTCCTGATAAAAAGAAGCAACACCTAACAGGTTAAGACTATTATTCAAAACCCCGATTATTAGGGCTCCAACTAAAGTGCCGGTTACACTACCTTTACCGCCAACCAGGCTGGTCCCACCGAGGACTACCATGGCGATAACATCTAATTCATAACCCACCCCGGCGGTAGGCTGGGCCGAGTTAAGCCGGGAAGTAAGGATGATTCCACTTAGGGCTGCTAAAAATCCACTGATCACATAGACCATGATTTTAATTCTGTCGGTATTGATTCCAGCCAGCCGGGCAGCCTGCCTATTACCTCCTACAGCATAGACATAACGCCCAAAAGTTGTCCGGGTCAATATGAAATAGCCGGCTGCGATGATAACTAAAAAGATTATAACAGGAACTGGAATCCTGCCGATACGGCCGCCCCCGATAAACCTGAAAGTAGGTTCAAATCCAGAAATCGGACGGCCCCCGGTATAGACGAGAGTAAGACCTCTAGCTATGCTCATCATGGCCAGGGTGACTATAAAGTCGGGTAGTTTAGCTTTAGAAATCATTATCCCGTTAAATAAACCTAGACCTGAACCGGCAGCCAGACCGGCAAGAATAGCTACGATCATGCTGGATCCACCACTGATCATCCCGGCGGTGATAGCACCACTGATAGCTAGCAGTGATCCAACCGAAAGGTCGATCCCCTGGGAAAGAATAACCATGGTCATTCCAACGGCCATCGTTCCCATGATCGATACCTGCCTGACTATATTCAACAGGTTAGGGATGGTCAAAAAGTGATCGCTTAAAAAGGACATTACTATTATCATAGCCAGCAGTCCCAATCCAGCTTTAAACCGGCTTATGAGTTTTATTATCGTTTTTGTAGTCCGTTGTTTTTTAATTCCATCTTCAGCCTGCAATTTAGCTACCCCCTGTCGCCAGCTGCATTATACTTTCCTGACTGGCATCTTTACTATCCAGTATACCCTGAAGTCCACCTTTATAGATAACTCCAATTCTGGTCGCCAGATTTAATAACTCTGGTAATTCGGAAGATATAAAGATGATGGCCACATCATCTTTGACCAGTTCCCGCATCAAATTATAGATTTCCTGTTTTGCTCCAACATCTATGCCCCGTGTCGGTTCATCCATGATGATAACTTTAGGGTTTGTTGACAGAACCCGGGCTAAGACAACTTTTTGCTGGTTACCGCCGCTTAGGTTTTTGACCAACTGACCGGGCCCTGGGGTCCTTATATCCAGGCGGGAGATATAGTCTTCAACCAGAGATTTTTCTTGTTTTTGAGCAATCACCCCTTTGACCAGGGTAAGCTGCTCCAGGATCGATAAACTAATATTCACTCCCACCGAAAGTGCGGGGATCAACCCTTCTTCTTTTCTATTTTCGGTGAGATAATAGACTCCCTGGCTGATGGCATCCCGGGGTGATTCGATGTCTAACTCCTTACCCTGAAGATATATCCGTCCGCTTCTATTTTTGTATAAACCACAGATGGCCCGGGCTATTTCGCTCCTGCCTGCTCCCATCAAGCCCGCCAGGCCAAAGATTTCTCCCTGGTGAACCTGAAAACTTACATCATCGACAACTTCCGGAACAGTCAAATTTTCCACCGAAAATATTACTTCGTCCTCCTCAGTTTCGAAATCGGGGAATCGTTCATCCAGATTTCGGCCCACCATCTGCTGCACTATCTCATCTCTATCGGTATCTGCAATAGATTGCTCAGCCACCTTTTTTCCATCCCGCAGGACGGTGACGCGATCGCAGACTGCAAAGATTTCTTCTAAGTGGTGAGAGATGTAGATAACTGCGATATTATTATCTTTCAGTTCCCGGATCAAATCGAACAATATCTCCACTTCCTGCTGAGAAAGAGAGGAGGTAGGTTCATCCATGGCTATTATTTCAGCATCCTGGGAGATAGCTTTAGCTATCTCTACCATCTGCTGTCTGCCGATGGTCAACTCAGAAACTTTGGTGTTAACATCGATATCTAAGCCCATTTCCGTAAAGATGGACTGGGCCTGTTGTTTCATCTTCTTAAAATTGATCACACCCATACCCCGGCCGGGCTCTCTCCCTAAAAAAATATTTTCAGCTGCGGTCAATTCTGAAACTAACTCCAGTTCCTGATGGATTATGGCCAGACCGGCTTCCTGAGCCTGACGGGGGTGGGTAAACTTCCTTTCTTCTCCCCGCAAAATAATCTGACCCTCATATTCTGGATGGACGCCTGTCAAAACCTTCATCAAGGTCGATTTACCGGCCCCGTTTTCTCCAACCAGGGCATGAACCTCCCCTTTACCGATGTTAAAATCTACGTCTTTCAGGGCTTGAACCCCGGGAAAGCTCTTACTGATATTTTTCATCTGTAGAATTGGTTCAGCCATCAAAAGCTCACTCCTGCAGTAAGGATAATATTGGAATAAGGGGAACATTCTCCCGTGCGGATAACTGCTCGCCCAGATTTTATCCTCTCCTTAAAGGTCTCGTGAGAAACAAATTCGGGCTGGACGGACTCTGGCAGGAGCCACTCTACTTCCTGCAGATTCCCGGGGTTGTTGTCTCTGATTTCATCCGCCAGTAAGGCCTCTTCGATTATCATTTCCGCCAGAATAACTTCCAGAGTTGAAATAAAACCGGGCAGCCCACAGGTTATGGCCAGATCTATCTTGGTCACACCTTCGGGGACCGGCAGGCCGGCATCAGCTATTACAATTTGATCTTTATGACCCAGATCCGCTAACAACCAACTTAGCTGGGTATTGAGTAACTTACCTTTTTTCATTTGAGTAAACCTCCCGTCTCAGGCATGAGTTCGAGCAATTCAGCCCGACTTAGTAATGAACTCTGAGCTCCAGGTCTGGTTACAGCAGCAGAGCCGTAATATACCCCTAATTTGATCGCCTTTTCCAGGGAAAGACCTAAGCCTAACCCACAGGCTAAAGCTCCAGCAAAGGCATCTCCGGCCGCTGTGGTATCAACTACCTCAACTTCCGGGGCGGGAAAAGTCTTTTCCAGCTCCCCGTTCAACCACAGTACACCTGCAGCCCCCCGGGTTAGCAAAATATTTTTAACGCCTGATTCTAATAATACTTTTGCCCGCTCTTTTTGCCCAACATTTTTTGAGTCGACAAATCCAGCGGTTAGCTGCTTTAATTCTTCTTCATTTGGCAGTAGATAATCGACCAGCTGTAATAATTTAGGCGGTATTTTTTGAGCAGGAGCGGGATCAAGAATAACTTCAGCTCCAGCTTCATGAGCCAGCTCAGCAGTTTTAATTACAGTTTCAAGGGGTATTTCTAACTGCAGCAGCAGATAATCCGCTTGAGTAATTATATCTTTTTTAGCTTGAATATCTTCTGGATGCAAACGACCATTTGCCCCGGTGATGAGAATGATATGGTTCTGACCATCGGCAGTAACTGTGATATGGGCAGAACCGGTCTCGGCATCACTTAACTTTAAGTCTGGCTTTACTCCAAGAGATTTCAGATTTTCTTCTAGACTTTGCCCTATTTCATCCTCTCCTCTGGCTCCGATGAAGGTAGGTCCAGCACCTAATTTTCCTGCGGCAGCCGCCTGATTAGCTCCTTTACCTCCGGGGTGCCGAGCAAAACCACTACCTGGCAGGGTTTCTCCTGGACGAGGCAGCCTTTTACAGGTAACGACGTAATCCATATTTAAAGAACCTACCACTACTATATTTTTATCCATCTTAATCATTCCTCCTAACCGCTGAATTACGGGGGACCAGTTGGGTAGAAAGGATCTGATCCTCAGGTAATTCAGAACTCAACAGATGATTCGACTTTTTTTGAATTTCTATTATTTGCAATAATAACTGCGCAGCTTTTCTACCTAAAGTATATTTAGGCTGAGCCATCGTGGCTAAAGGGGGGTCTACTAAATTGGCTATGGAAATATTATCGTGGCCTATCATAGCTAAATCATCAGGGATGTTGATATTTTGCTCCCGACAGGCCTGGTAGGCTCCTAAAGCCATCATATCATTAGCTGCGAAAACAGCCTCAATATTTATCGGTTTCCGCAGCAGTGCTTTCATCGCTCTATAGCCAGAATCCCGGCTGTAATCGCCGTTAACAATGTATTCTTCGTTTACTTTTTTACCTGCCTCTTTTACGGCCTGTTTATATCCTGCAGCTCTCTGCTGGGCGGAGAGAGTATCGATATCACCTGTAATATGTGCTATATTGCGATAACCCTGTTTTTGCAGATAAGTGACTGCCTGATAAGCGGATCTTCGGTTATCAACCATGACTGTGGGGTAACTGGACTCTGGAATATTTCGATCCAGCTGAACCACCGGAAAACCCTGCTCTTCCAGGTTTAAAATGGCCTCCCTGTTCTGCAGAGAGAGGGAGATAATTAAGCCGTCGACCCTCTTCTCCAGCATCAGATCGATTGCATCCTGCTCCCTGGCCGAATTATTATCTGTACTGGAAAAAATAACCGAATAGGAGTGTTTTTGAACGTAATCTTCTATACCTCTAGCTACTTCTGGAAAAAAGGGATTGTTAATATCCGGGATGATTAACCCTATTGAAAAGGTCTGATTTAAGACCAGGCTTCTGGCCATGGTATTAGGACGATAGTTTTCCTTCTCGATAACTTCACGAACCTTCAGCCGGGTTGCTTCCTTAACATCTGGTTTATCATTTAAAACTCTGGAAACGGTAGAGATTGAAACCCCGCATTCTTCGGCAATATCTTTTATGGTCAAATTTTCACCTGAATTCATCGCTATCACCTGTATATTTACGAATTATTGTTTCTTAAAAGGCTACCGGTAACCTTTTCAATTATATTTTATAATATTCTGAAATATTATTCAAGTATTTCTCCCCCCTAAAAATGAAAAAAACCGGGGTAAAAACCCCGGTTAAAAGTTTAAGTATTAAAATTATTCATAAGGAACAAATAGATCTTTACCAACACCACAATCTGGACAGACCCATTCTTCTGGTACATCTTCAAATGATGTCCCTGGCTCTACAACTACTCCACCGCCTCCATCTGGATCCCCGACTTCTGGATCATATATATACATACATACAGTACATTGATATTTTTGCATTAACTCCCCCCCTTTCTAGACTCGTATAATTTAGTATTATTATAGCACAAACCGCTATAATGTCAATTATCATGTGAATATTCTAGTGGTAAAAGGAAATCGTTGGGCTATTTCAGCTAACCGTTCAGCGGAAACTGGTTGATACCCAGGCTCGGCCGGTGGTCGATCTAAAGTATTTAAGTCTATCCTGTCTATGTTTAAATCTTCAACCAGTTTAACCATTGCCTCTATCTCTTCAGGTTGATCATTGATCCCCCTAAGCAGAAGAATTTCTAGCCAGATCTTACCGGTAAATTCTTTCGAGATTTTTGTTAAACCTTCAATGACCTGAGCAAAAGTAATTCCAGGAGCTGGGCGACAAATTTTTTGAAAAGTCTCAGCTCTCCCTGCATCTAGAGAAGGAACTAATAGATCCAGGTTTTGTATTTCAGCTCTAACTTCTTTTTGATGAAGCAAAGTACTGTTGGTTAATAAAGCGATCTTATAGTGCGGATGATCAGCATGTAAATGATCGATTATCTGACCTATCCCCGAATGTAAAGTAGGTTCGCCGTAACCTGAGAACGTGATATAATCAGCTTTAGGCCTATTCTGCAAAAATTTATCCAACTCTGCAATAACTTTTTCGGTAGGTACATATTCTTTTCTTTTTAAGGTTAAATCCCGGGTAACTCCACATTCGCAGTAAACACAATTTTCAGAACAGATCAAATCAGGCAGCAGATTTATCCCCAGAGAAAGTCCTAATCTCCGAGAATTAACCACCCCTTTTACAAATTTCATCTTATCTCACCTACTCTTTAGGGCAGAAAACTGAGTGGATTACGATGATCATCGTTTTGTTGAACTTCAAAATGGACATGCGGACCAGTTGCTATCCCGGTAGTTCCAACTCTGGCAATTGAAGAGCCTCTACTTACCGACTGACCCTGCTGGACTAAAATTTGTGAGTTATGGGCATATAAAGTTTTGTAACCGTTACCATGATCGATGATCACAGTCCTGCCATATCCACCTCTCCAGCCAGCATGAACTACCGTACCTGAAGCAGCTGCTTTGACAGTTGACCCATAAGCTGCAGCTATATCAACTCCGGTATGGAAATTAGTTCTGCCTGTAACCGGATGTCGTCTATTTCCATAATTAGAAGTAATCCGACCGTCTAAA
>JBNJDR010000022.1:0-26557 GCA_051745085.1 Bacillota bacterium
CCATAAGCTGCAGCTATATCAACTCCGGTATGGAAATTAGTTCTGCCTGTAACCGGATGTCGTCTATTTCCATAATTAGAAGTAATCCGACCGTCTAAAGGCCAGGAAAAATTATTACTATTCCGAGAATTCCCTTCAGAAGACCTGCTAACCGGCACTACCAGCTCATCTCCAGCTCTAATCATATCTCCGGAGATATTATTGGCCTGTCTGAGTGTGTCCACATCGATTCCGTGAGCTCTAGCTATAGTCGAGAGGGCTTCACCTATTCGGACTTGATGATGAATTTCTTCAACCGATTCAGAATCGACTCCACCCTGTCCCGATAGCTTTCCATTTTCTCCAGGAATTCTTAATTCATCACCAGGATGGATCGTGCTCCCATTTATATTATTACTGGATCTTAGTTCACTAACTGATACATCATGATTTATAGCTATTACAGTTAAAGTGTCACCAGGTTGAACTATGTAAGACTTATCACCTCTACCAGCCAGTTTTTCTTCTAATACTGCAGCTGTCTGTCTGCCATAGACTCCATCTGTGCTTAATCCTTCATCATTTTGAAAATTCCTTAAAGCAGTTTCAGTTTGCGGTCCAAAGTATCCAGTGGCCGAAGTATCATAACCCAATTGGATCAAGTTTTCTTGAAGGCTGGTTACTTCAGGGCCTCGAGCTCCTTTCCTTAAAACTCCCGCTGATACAATCCCAGTTGAAAAAACAAGGATGATCAAAACCCATACTGCTATATTCAATTTCCTGTGCAAATGCCTCTACCCCCTTCTCTCAAATATTTTATTCTTCAATAGTTAAATTGTTTAATTTATCACTTAATATAAATTGTAACACTAAATCCCTACAACTTTCAAGGTCCTTTAGGTCCAACATCTCTGCCGGGCTGTGAATATATCGCGTGGGAATAGAAATCGTACCGCTGGGAACGCCGCCGCGGCTCAATTGGATCGAACGAGCATCGGTCGCGCCAAATTCCAAAACCTCATATTGATAAGCAATATTATTTTTTTCAGCCAGATCAGCCAGGAGCCTCTTGATTCCAGGATGAGCGATGCTGCCCCGGTCCATAACTTTAATCGCCGCTCCCTCGCCGAGTTTTACATCCATAGTATGAGCCTCCGGGGTATCTCCGGTAGCTGTAACATCAAGGGCCAGAGCAAAATCTGGTTCTATTCCGAAAGCTGCCGGGCCGGCCCCTTTAGTACCGACCTCTTCCTGGACGGTAAATACTGCATAAATATCATGCTCGCTCTGCTCCAGTTCCTGCAGCATGGAAATCAATACGGTACAACCTGCTCGATCATCGAGGCTGTTGGTGATAACCCGGTCGATATTATGATTAAAGTTCCGCTGATATACTGCTACATCTCCTATACTCACCTGCTTTTTTGCCTCTTCCCTATTTTTAGCTCCGATATCAAGAAAAAGCTTATCAAGCTTAAGGTCATTATAAGAATCTAATTTTTCAACCCCCACTGTCCCTACCAGCATATCGTTAAACACAAAATTACGGTTAACTAAATTTTTAGGATTTACTCCGCCAACGGTGGTGAAGCGCAAAAAACCTTCGTCATCTATATGGGTGATCATAATTCCGATTTCATCCATATGAGCGGCTAACATAATTTTTTTCCCTGTACCGTTTCCTTTTTTATAGGCGATTAAATTACCTAATTTATCTACTCTCATCTCGTCAACATGATCTTTAATTTCATCTTTAATAATATCCCGGATAAAATTTTCCTGCCCTGCAGGACCAAAACCGGAAGTCATTTTCTGTAATAATTCCAGCATGTTTATATCCCCTTCCTTGCTAATCTATCTAAATATAATTTGACCAGCTTTTCCATTTTTGCGTAGTCATTCAAATCAATTAAGGAAATCGGTGAATGGATATACCGGCAGGGTAGAGAAATAACTGCTGCAGGTACCCCTTCCCGGCTTAAATTGATAACGCCTGCATCATTACCCCCGGCATCGGTTCTCCTGAACTGATATTCTATTTCGTTTTCTTCGGCAACCTCGATCAACCCTGTAAGAATATCTCGACTGGCAATGACGGTCCTGTCCATTAAAGTAAGGGCAGGGCCTGCTCCCAGGGTAGTAGAATGTCGGTGAGGCTTATTTTCGGGGACATCTGCCGCTGTTGTTCCTTCCAGCACCAGAGCTAAATCAGGATTGATAGCATAAGCCGCCGTTCCAGCCCCTCTTAAGCCGACCTCTTCCTGAACCGTAAAAACAAAATAAACCGGGTTGGCGAAATCATGTTTTGTCAGTTCAGCCATTAAGGCACAGCCAACTCGATCATCAAAAGCTTTACCCAGAACTCGACCGTTTCCTAGTTCTTCGTAAACTGTATTGAAACTGGCAGTATCGCCTAATTCCACGTACTTTTCAGCTTCATCCTTACTACTTACCCCGATATCTATATATAGGTTATCGAAGCTGATAGGTTGTTTCCGCTCATCTTTTTTCTGAAGATGAATGGCTTTAGCTCCAATGACTCCGGCCATTTTATCTTCACCGATAGCCACCGGCTTAGAAACCAGGACGCGGCGGTCGATTCCCCCTACAGGTTGAAATTTAAGGAGACCATCACTGGTTATCTCAGTGATCATCAAACCAACTTCATCCATATGGGCTGCCAGCATCAGCTTTGGTCCAGTCTTATCTTTGCCCTTAACAGCGATTAAATTACCCATTTTATCTGTATATATATCATCAACTCTTGCTTCTATTTCATCTCTAATTATATTTCTGACTTCCTTTTCTCGGCTGGAAACTCCGGCCGCGTTCACTAGTTTTTCTAATAACATCTTAATCCCTCCAGAAATTCACTGTCTACAGCAGCAATCATGCGGGCCAGTAGTTGAGCGCCATAATTGACATCCTGAAGAGATATTAACTCAACAGATGTATGCATGTATCTCAACGGGATGGACAGTAAGGCTGTGGCCACACCACTTCTGGCGATCTGCATACCGGCAGCATCGGTACCGAAGGGAGATGTTGAAGTTTCAATTTGAAAAGGTAGACTGCGCTTATTGGCTTCGTCTTTTAATAGTTTAAACAAGCCGGGGTGCACCTGGGGTCCCAGAGCTATTGCTGGTCCTTCGTCCATCTTGACCGCCTGACTTCTATTTACACCTGGCATAAGACCGTGGCAGACATCGATCGCTATGCCCAGATCAGGAAAAATATCATATGTAGAAGTTATCGCACCTTTGACGCCTACTTCTTCCTGGATCGTAGCTACAAAATACACATCGACCTCATGATTCAATTTCTGTAGTTCTTGAGCAGTTTCGACCATCATCAATACCCCTGCTCTATCATCTAAAGCTTTGCCTGTGACGAAATCGTTCTTTAAGGAAACAAGATCCCGTTCGATAGAAATTATATCTCCTATAGAAATAAGGTCCTGCAGAGCTTCTTGATCGTAACCAGTGTCGATATAAAGATCATCTATGTCATAAGCTTTTGATTCCATCTCACTGGCTGATAATAGATGCGGCGGCATAGCCCCAATTACACCGGTTAATACTTCCCTGCCGTGTACTTTTATCTTCTGGCCGGGTAGGGTACGGGGGTCGATTCCTCCCACAGTAGAAAACTTAATAAATCCGTCTTCATCGATTTTCTTTACCATCAATCCGATTTCATCCATATGAGCGGCGATCAAAATTTTAGGATTGTCCTCGCCTTGCCCTTTTTTTAAAGCGGTAAAATTACCTAATTTATCTATTTTAAAGCTGTCAACGTAATCTTTAAATGCTTCTTTTAATAATGGTATAATACTGGTCTCATAGCCGGTTACGGCTGTAGTTTCGCATAATTTTTTGATCAATTCTTGACTTTTCATGATAAAATTATCACCCCATCCAATATTATATTCTTGATATTACACTAATATTCCTGCATAAACTTCCCGCTTTTTTTAAAGCCGGGGAAATCAAGCTGCCGATAAGCTTCATAGAGTACGATGGCAACTGAATTGGCCAGGTTCAGCGATCGAGCATGGTCCTTCATGGGAATGCGGAGGGTATCTTTAATATGCTCTTTCATAAAATTTTCCGGTAGACCTGCAGTTTCTTTGCCGAAGAGCAGATATTCATCGCCTTCATATTTCTTGTCTGTATAATTATATTTAGCTTTGGTGGAAAAAAGATAAAGTTTGTCCTGGCGGTGTTTATCTAAAAAATCGGATAGAGATTCGTATATATGAATATCGAGTTCATCCCAGTAATCAAGACCCGCTCTCTTTAAATATTTATCATCAAGAGAAAAACCTAATGGCTTAACTAAATGTAAAGCTGAATCCGTTACTGCACATGTTCTCGCAATATTACCTGTATTCTGAGGTATTCGCGGTTCAACTAAAACTACGTTCAAATTTATCACTCCATTAAAAATTAATATAACTCTTCAATAACAACACCCTCATAAAAATGGGTGAATATCTTCCTGTGATCAAATCCGGCCTCAGCCATCCCGGCGCTAGCGGTTTGATCCAGGCCCACTCCGTGACCCCACCCTGCACCATACAGGACAACCCGGATTAATTCACCAGCTGGGTTATAACTCTTGCTGAGAACGAAATTATTGCTTCTAATCCCTCCCAGCTTATTTCTGATTATGTCTCCTCTGATCTTAATCTTCTCACCGCTGCCTGTAACTTCAACTTCTTTAACATAGCCCGAAGGGGTTCTTTCTGTCACCTGAATATCGGTTATTTCAGCAAGGTGATAATTATCTGCCAGAACTTCCAGAGATAATTCTCTGATCCAGCGATAAGCATGGCGGTAAGAATAAGGAGATACACCAGAATAACTCTCTGGTCTGGTTCTTAACCAGTCATATAGTTCAGCTGGCATTAGAGGGAATTCATATCCTGATCCTACCTGGGTACTAACACCCTGCAGATAGGCTCTCTCTCCCCCCCAGACGTACTGGCTGGCTTCGGTATGGCCTCCACTATTTGAGCTAAAAACAGCATCGATAGGTTCGCCCTGGTACGTCCCTACTTCTCCAGTAGTAGCTAAAACCGCTGCGGTTGTCCGAGGGTGTTCACTATTTACTCCTTTATAAACAGCACAGTGAACCGTAGCACAGAGATCGTAACCATCTTTTGCATGCTTTTTATCTAGATGAAACATAGAATATGATCTGGCAGCCAGGGCTTGAGCCCGTAAGGCTGCCTCCGGCCAGTACGCGGGCATTTCTGCTGGCACTACTGAAATCAAATATTCTTCTAAATTGACCTGGTTGATAACGTTAAAACTATCCGGTCCCCGAGGGTTAACGGAAATGGTCCCCCGGTACTGGCGGTCCTCCTGGTTGGCCCAGTAATATCCTGAACCATATTGAACTTCATACAACAAGATTGTCCCGTCCTCATCTAAAGGTTCAATTTTTATTTGTTCATCATAAGTAAACTCTGTAACCAAATAACCCTGGCGTTTAATTGAAATGCGATTATTCTGTTGTTCTATAGACCATTCTGTATATTCGCTGCCCCCCTCTACAAGAACTTCACCTGAACTATCAGTAATATGAAACGGGGAGTCTACTTGAAATCTAATTTTATTTATATTTGTAGCTAAACCAACATCAACCAGCGGGACATCCGCTCTTACTTCTATTGCTTCTGGATCCAGCCAGGATGGGGGTTCTGGTGCACGGTCAGGATCAGGCTTTAATTCAGGGTAGCGATCTCTTAAAATATCAGCTCTGTTACGGGCCAGTTCTTCTTCTACCCCAACATTGATCGCTCTCTGCCAGTAGCGGAAAGCCTGGCGGTACTCCCCCTTCTTTTCTAAACCCTCTGCCATGGCAGGTATTATGGCGGTTAAAGATCTATCTTTATTATAAGCCTGCTCATAATTGATGGCAGCCTGGATTATATCACCCTGGGCTTCAGCCAATTGACCTAAAGCCAGATAATAATTTATATAACCTTTATCATGTTTAAGACCCTGCTGCCATAAAGAGATAGCTTCACCTTCCTTTTCCAGGGCCAAATTATTTAAGCCGGCGTAAAAATAAAAGTGGTTTTTCTCCTCCCCGGAGGAGAAGGCTTTTTCTCCGGTTTCCAGGGCCTGCAGGATAGCTGCAAAAACAGCTTCTGCTTGATCATATCTGGCATTTTGATATAGAGTTAGAGCATAATCCAGCCTATTGCGGAGGCTGTCATCTAGTTCGCCAGCCATGCGAAAATAATCTGCGGCCTGTTCATATCGACCCCGTTCTCGTTCCAGGAAAGCCAGATTTCTGTAAATTTCTAGTCTAGTTAAATCTCGCTCTTCATTTTCCAGCATATCGACCAAATAATCTACAGCTTCTGCCTGTTGATTATTATAATAAAGTTCTATCACCTGCTCATCTGCTTCGGCTGTAAATCCGAAAAAACCTAAACTAAATAAAATTATTAATAATATCATTCCCTGTTTCTTCAGCACTTAATAAGTCCTCCTCAACATCTGCATCTGATTATAACATTTCACTGGCGATTCTAGCCAGTTCAGATCTTTCTCCTTTTTCTAACATAATATGACCGGATATATCCAACTCTTTTAATCGATAAGCTAAATAAGATAAGCCGTTATTCTGTTTATCTAAAAAGGGATTATCTATCTGGAAAGGGTCTCCGGTTAAAACGATCTTTGAATTTTTGCCGACCCTGGTGATAATAGTTTTAACCTCATGTTTAGACAGGTTCTGAGCTTCATCTATGATTATAAACTGCTGGGGTACAGACCGGCCTCTGATATAGGTAAGTGGCTCTATTTGGATTTGATCTTTTTCCACTAAATGATCATAGGTAATATCAGAGCTTTTATTTTGTTTTAAAATGAAATCAAGATTATCAAAGATGGGCTGCATCCAGGGATGCAGTTTTTCTTCTTTAGTCCCGGGAAGAAAACCGATATCCTTACCCATAGGGATAACCGGGCGGGCCACCAATATCCTGGTATAGCGATGTTCATGGATAACTTTTTCTAAACCGGCGGCCAGGGCAAGCAGCGTTTTCCCTGTTCCAGCTTTTCCGGCCAGAGTTATTAATTCAACCTCATCGCGAAGAAGCAGTTCTATAGCCATGGTCTGCTCCCTGTTTAATGATCTGATCCCCATCATCTCTCTTTTTTCGTGCTTTAACCTGTTCAGTTTGTTCTCTCTGACGATGCCCAGCCCGGATTGTTTGGAACCGCCATCTGCTGTGGTAAGATTAATAAATTCGTTAGTTTGAAATTCTACCTCTGTATTTAGCTGATCTAAATTAATACCGTCATTTTGATAAAATTCGTCGATCAAATCTGCCCTGACTTCCATATCGGTGAAGCCAGAATACAGGTCTTTGTCTGTTAACCGGTCAGCTTTATGCATTTCTGCTTTCAAGCCAAAGGCGTCTGCTACCAGCCGCAGGTTAATATCATTTGAGACCAGGATCACTTCTTTATCTGTTTCCTCTTTCTGGCAGAGAGCGGAATTGATGATTCTATTATCCATTTTTTCCAGGCTGATACTATCAGGCAGGCGTTTTTTACTGCCGTTAATTACAACTTTTAAGAGGCCGCCGTTTTCCATCTTTACCCCTTGATCCAGCCGCCCCTTCCCCCTTAATTCTTCCAGGATCCGGGAGGTTTCCCGGGCATTATAACCTAAATCCGATGATTCATTTTTTTGATCATCTATCTCTTCTAAAACGGCCATCGGAATGATAACATGGTTATCTTCAAATGAATAGATAGCCCGGGGGTTCATCAATAATACGTTGGTATCAATGACAAATATTTTTTCTGCCATCTAATTCACCGGCCAGAGAGAAAGAGTACTCTCTTCATCTAGAACTCGAACGTGAGGTTCACCGACAAATTCCTGAATTATAGTTTCAGCTACATATATTTCGGATCCTTCAGCGAGATGACCTCCATAAGCCCTGCCATCCTGATCAGTGATAATAATATGAGCATGAATAAACGGTTCTCCATCCAGCAGGGAGATATTCCCCTGACAGTGGGCGATCTCCACACCGTGGTCGAACTCGTGATAGTGATACTCCCTTTCTTCCTGATCAAAGTAACCAACCCGAGCATTTCTTAATGCCCCTAGAACTTTGACATGACCGGAAGTAATATTAGCTTCTTTAACCAGATCATTTAAGGTCTTACTTAAATCTTCACCTCGAGGCAGCCTGCCTTTTAAGGCCTGGCCGGTTTCAAAGTATTTCATCCCTGCAAATCTATCATCGGTTAGTTTCATTTCATACTACCTCCCTTTCCTTATCTGCGTCTGCCTTTCCTCGCTTATACTATTATGATAATCGAATTAACCTTACTCCGCCAGGATATTTTCAACCTGGTCTAAATTGTTTTCAGCTTTTGTGTAGTTCGAATCAATCTCTAGAGCCTGGAGAAAAGCTTCTCTTGCTTCCTCGTAGTTTTCTGTGTTTAATAAAGCCAGGCCATAGTTATTATAAACATAGGGAACGTCCGGATCCAATTCTACCGCCTGAGCCAGATAATCTCGGGCTTCTTCATACTGCCCCTGCTGGAGCATGAGAAGGCCAAGATTATTATATACGTATAAGTTATCTTCAAACTCCAGGGCCGACTGAAAAGCTGCTTCTGCCTCTTCCAGATTACCCTGGTCGAGATGATTTAACCCGATTAAATTATGATACTGACTATCTAAGATTTCCCCTTCATATTCATCAAGTAGATCCAAAGAACTCTGATAGGAACCCGTCCTGTATAGAGATCGACTGTAATTAACTACAGTACGGTAGTCTTCAGGCCTTAACTCATGAGCAGATTCAAAATAAGGAATCGCAGTTTCAGCTTGGCCCATATTGTTGTAACTTAAACCGGCATAATAATAATTCTGCCAGGTCTCCTCCCCTGACTCGATCAGTTCTACAAATTCATCAGCTGCAGCTTGATAATCGCCCTGATTAAAATACGTCATAGCCTGATCAAAAGAAGCCGTTTGAGCTAAAGAAACACTTCCTGTCATTATTAGGGTCACACTCACCACAAGAACAAACGCCAGCATCTGTCTGGTAATTCTAGTTCTCATAAATCATCCCTCCTTATAATATTGACAGTATGAACTTAATGGACAGGCTTCACATTGCGGTTTTCTAGCTTTACAGATTTCCCGACCGTGAAAAATTAACCAGTGGTGCATGTCGATCCACAAATCCCGGGGGATCAGATCTTTCAACTGAACTTCTACCTCATCTACGCTATCACTATCAGCAAGCCCAATTCTATTAGCCACCCTAAAAACATGAGTATCCACAGGGAAAGCCGGTTGGGAAAAAGCCGAAGCTAGTACGACACTGGCGGTCTTTCTCCCTACTCCAGGCAGCTGCAGCAAAGCTGAGAAGTCAGCAGGTACCTGACCGGAGAATTCTTCTATAATTATCTGGCTGCTTTCAATCAAGAATTTACTTTTATTTCGGTACAGACCTACAGAATTAAGTTCTTGAGCCAATTCATCCGGTCTTAACCTGGCAAAATCAGCAGGAGAATTATATTTTTCAAATAATTTCGATGTTAATTTATTAACCTGCACATCGGTGGTTTGAGCTGATAAAATTGTAGCAACCAGCAGTTCAAACGGAGTTGAGTAATTCAAAGCCGTTTCAGGAGCAGGATATTTATCTCGTAAAATCTCTATAATATTGTCTAAAGTCTCTTCCTCTACTTGCGCCAATGTTATCTCCTTCCTTACTGGAAATTTTATTTCGGACATGATATGATATTTAGCAATACAATATTCATTGATTGGAGGTTTTACCAGTGGCAATATTAGGATTCGATATAGATGGTGTATTAACTGATGAAGGTAACTATGAAGAAAATATCTGGCATCAGTATATTATAAATCATTTTGGGGCCAACACTGCCCGCGTTAAAAATACCTATAATTTTTATGAAGCATATAACGTCCCGGCCGAAAAATTAGATGATTTTTTCGCTGAATATAAAGAAGAAATCTTCTCTTCGGTTGAGCCTTTTCAAGAAGCCATAGATTTTTTGCAAACTCTAAAGCAGCAGGGCCATAAAATCATCCTCATAACTGCTAGAGATGAAAAGTTTCGTCAGGTAACGGAAACCTGGTTGAAAAAACATGGTTTCCCTTTTGACAAACTTTATCATGCAGAAGACAAAGCTCCTTTAGCCCAAAAAGAAGATATTAAGCTGTTTGTTGATGACAATAAAGACAATGCTCAAGCAATTTCAGAAAAAGGTATCCCCGTCCTGCTTTTTAACCGGGAGCATAATCAGGATGCAGATTCTACCTGTTTTAAAGCCCGGGTGAATAACTGGCAGGAAATCAAGGAATTTATCTATGATTATTCTCTGCGGTAAACGTTGCCCCCGATAAATTCTCGCAAAACCGAGTTGGGCGGAATGGTTAGTTCGGGCATCGGTAATACAGGCTCAACCAGGTCTTTTAGCCTTTTTGCTTCGTAATAAGCTGGACTGGTTTTATCTATCCGATTTAGTAAAGGGAGAAGGTGTTTTTTCAATACCGCCAATTCATAAATCAAAGCTGAATTAAAGATCAAATCAGCATTTTCCTGATAAGGGAAAATGTTTTTTTCTTCTCCTTTTCTAACTTTAGGCCACCATTCGATCGTAGTGGCAGCATCATGGCCCCTGTATTTATAATCTCTCACTATCCTCCGGATAAATCTTGTATCTGAAGTAGGTATTCTATTATGGTTATCCATGTTAAGTTGGGTCAAAGCACTCACATATATTTTGTACTTTTGATTTTTAGGGATAAACTCAGTTAAAGTTTCATTTAAACCATGAATTCCCTCGATCAGTAGCGGTTGATCATCTTCTATCTGCAGGTAATTGCCGTTATATTCTCTTTTCCCCGTTTCAAAGTTATATTCTGGTAGTTCTACCCTTTCTCCCTGGATCAATCTTAACAAATGATCATTAAATAAATCCAGTTTTATAGCCCGAAGTGACTCGAAATCGAAATTTCCCTCATCGTCAAGGGGGGTATTCTCCCTTTCTACAAAATAATCGTCGATAGATATGGTAATGGGATTTAAACCATTTATTCTCAAATGAGTAGCTAATCTATGGGTGAACGTCGTTTTACCCGAAGACGAAGGTCCTGCCACCAAAATTATTCGGCGAGTATCTATTTCTTCATAAATTTTATCTGCAATACAGGCGATGTTTTTTTCATGAATGGCTTCAGAAATTCTGATCAACTCTTCTCCCCCGTCTTCCCGGATGATATCATTAAGTTCACTCACTTTACCTACGCCTAATATTTCTCCTAATCTTTCATATTCCAGGAATATATTGGCCAATTTAGGTGAATCAACAAACTCAGGGACTTCTTCGGCATTTAAGTGCTGGGGGAATAATAAAACAAACCCAGGCAGAGAAAAATGCAGATCGAATTTCTTTAAGTAACCTGTGGATGGTAAAAGTTCGTAATAAAAATAATCATAATAATCATCCAGGCGATACACGGTTACATTTTCATTATTAGGTTTATGCTTTAATATTTTAATTTTATCAGGAAAATCCTCTTCTTCATAAATTTCTATCAATTCATCTCGAGGAATTTCTAACTTCTCGATGGGAATATCCCTTTCCACTAATTTATTCATTCTAATTTTTATTTTCTTTAAATCATGGCGGGTAAGCATATCTTTATTCAGCAATTCACAGTAAATACCGTTGCTTAAAGAATGTTCAATTTTTAGTTTTGCTTGAGGAAATACCTCATAAGTTGCTTTAGCCATCAACATAAATAAACTTCTCCGGTAAATCCTGTTCCCTAATTCTTCTCCCCTGCTGATGGTTCGGATATTGATATCCTTGTCTGGTACAAAATCCAAGCGGGCCAGCTGGTTGTCAATTACAGCGGCGACAATATTGTTCTTAGATAAATCACATTTAGTAAATATTTCTGCTAAATTAAGCCCACGGGGTAATTTATATGCCTGTCCATCTATCCTCAGCTCTAACATGTATAACCTCAGCCTCCTAGATTTCCTCCAAATATTTCTGCAGATAATGCTGGATAATGGGGGAGTTTGAGCTATTTAATTTTTGGATTTCCTGCTGATAGCTTCTACTTTGCAGGTTGGTTAATGTGATCAATAGGTTTCTGACCAGTGTGCGTGCTCCCCGCCAGGAAAAGGCGTAATTAGCATACTGCTTACCAATTATATTTTCCTTATCATCCAAATATAATTCTATAATATCTCCAGGATCAATCGATGAAATTTCAGGCCAGGTTCTAGCTGCTGATTTTCTGGCAGATACGGCCTGTTCAAAATGATTATAGGGGCAGACCTCCTGGCAGATATCACAGCCCCAGAAGTTATCTCCGATCAACTCAGCCTGGCTTTTACTTAAAATTCCTTTTTTCTGGGTTAGATAACTTATACAGCGTTCTCTGTGTAGAAAGGGTCGACCATCTTTCATGTCCAGGGCCTGACCTGGACAGGCTGCCTGGCATTTTCTACAGCCAGCACAGTTTATATTTTCTGGCTCAAGAGTGAACTCTTCGGATAAAGGATCAGTTAGTCCTATCAGGCCGATGAATGTATAGCTCCCCAGCGCAGAATTAACCAATAAGGTATTATATCCGATCTGACCCATGCCCGCTCTTACTGCCATCTGTTTCTCCGGCAGAGGATGATCATCTACGCCTACCCAAACCGGATTTAATTTGCTGGTTCGCTTAAGTTCAAGCGAAACTTTATCTAGTTTATCCTGCAGGATATTATGATAATCATAACCTCGAGCATATTTAGAAATTTTAAGCTGTTTACCCAACCGGCCAAATTCAGGTTGTTCTAATTCTGGGTAGGGCTGCAGGAAAACTATAAAAGACCTAATTTTATTAAGTTCCGTTTCCCATTCTGCTCTAAATCGGTCAAATCGGCTGGAGTTTAAGACTCCAGCCTTGAGACCATATTTTTGAGCCGTTTTCTGCAGGTAATTGTTATCCATAAATTCTTCTTACCTGCTGCTTTCTAATTCGTTGAGCAGTTGCTCCAATCTATTCATCTGCTGACCGTATTCCTGCCAGTTTCCTTCCTGAATAGCTTGTTGGGCTTGCTCATAAGTTTGCAGGATCTCATTTATCAGCTCACCATCTTCAATATCATCTAAAGATATCGGTTCTGGTGTCTGCTCCTCTTCTTCAGTTTCACCTGTATCTTCTGCTTCTTCAGGATCCTCTAATTCCATTGCCTCTTCAGGATCTACATCTTCAACTTCACCGGATAGTCCTTCTTCTTCCAGTTCTTCTTCGGAAAGTTCCTGGGATGGTGGTTTCTCCCCGAATACTACTGCCAGAGCATCATCTAAAGTTTCTTCCATGGCTATAGTATTACCATAGGCAACTATTACCCGTCTTAACTCCGGTAAAGCATCAGTTTCGGCCTGAAGAAAGATCGGTTCAATATATACTATTGAGTTTTCTACCGGCAAAACCAGGAGGTTACCCCGTATGACCTGCGAACCCTGCTGATCCCAGAGGCTTAACAGCTGAGATATATAGGCATTTTGATCGATCCTGGATTCGATCTGATTGGGACCATAGATTATCTCTGTTCTAGGGAAGTTATATAATCTTAGCTCCCCATAATTCTCCCCATCAGAACGGGCTGACATCCAGGCTACCATATTATTTCTCTGGGAAGGGGTAAAGGGCAGCATGAGAATGAACTCTACCGAATCTTCTCCAGGCAGCCGGGTAGAGATATAATATGGTTCCACTGATTGAGTGTTCCCGGCATATACTTCAGAAGGGATATTCCAGATATCCTCCTGGTTATAAAATACGGTGGGATTTTCCATATGATATTCACTATAGACCCTAGCCTGCAGTGAAAATAGATCTTTGGGATAGCGGATATGAGAACGTAAATTATCGGGCATTTCCTCTATAGGCTTAAATAATCCCGGGAATATTTTAGCATAAGTGTTAGCGATCGGATCGTCTTCTTCGACGATATAAAAATCAACGTCGCCGGTGTAAGCATCAACGACCGCTTTAACTGAATTTCGAATATAATTCACATTATTATACTGTTCGGAATAAGGAAAGCGATTGGAGAAAGTATAAGCATCCTGGATCCAGTAAGTTTGTCCATTGGCTACAACCGGGTAGGGATCATCATCAAACTCTAAAAATGGAGCTATCTTTTTCACCCTGGTTTGAATATTACGATCGAACATTATTTGAGATTCATTGGAGATATCATCAGCCAGCATTAACTTGATATCGTTAAACCTAAGGGCGAACAAGGCCTTTTTCAGGTAGCTGTCCAGCTGGACTCCACCGTCGCCTTCGTAATCAATATAAACATTATTTCCTCCATCAGGATAATGGAATTCCTGTTCCAGGTTATCGACGATGACATACTCATTGGTCAACTCCCCATAATATATAGAAGGATTATTCATTTCCAGATCGGTTTCAGTGACCGGGGGAATATCCTCCAGCAGCATGTAAGGTAACCCCTGGCCTGTGGTTTTACTGGCTGAGGCCATTGCTACCCCTAATCCATGGGTATATTTCAGACGCTGGTTAACCCAGGTCTGGGCCTGGGCAGAAAGTCCACTCTGGTTCATCTCCCGGGCAGAAAGCAGGACCTGCTGGTATTGATCATCAATGATATACCGATCGATATCAACATCAATAAAACTATAATACTGGCGTAATTCCTGAATCTGACTGAAGGTAGTTCGAACCGGCCGAGGATCCCAGAGGCGAACGTTATCAAATATTTCTGGATTATTATCTATATCTTCTCTAGTTAGATCGTTTTCCAGGGTGAACCGACTGCTTTCTACCGTATCTAAGCCGAAGCCGCGCTGGGTCATATCGATATTATATTCTAAATAAGGTCGCTCTCGTCCTAATTCATTAGGCTCCACCTGGAACCGCTGAACGAAAGCAGGATATACGGTTAACAGCAAGATCGAAGCGAGGATCCAGACCCCCACAACTCCCGCGATCATCTTATATTTTTTCTTGAAAAGACTAAAAATAGCCACACCGGTCAGGATCACGATCAACACCATCAATATTCTTAAACCTGGTAAAGTAGCATTTATATCGGTGTAGCTGGCTCCAAAGGTAACGCCTCGTTCCGAATATAATAACTGGTACATCTGCAGGCGGTAATCAAATAATTTGGTGATTAAATATAAAATCAAGAGTACTATCAGATGATTTTTGGCTTTTGCAGATAACTTGAACTGGATATCGTTCAAGGAATTGATCCCTGAGCCCACGATATAAATTAAACTCACTAAAAATAAAGTGAAAATGATTATTATAACAGCGATCTCTCTAAATAATTCCCAGAGGGGCAGAGAAAATAAATAAAAAGAAATATCTTTACCAAAGATGGGGTCCACCTGATTAGCTGGAACCTGATTTATGAATTTTAAGATCGCTTCCCAATTAGCAGCTCCAATGTTAGAAAAAATAAATCCTAAAAAGACCGAGACCCCCAGGAAAATATAATTTAATCTTTTTGAAGTCAACCAGTCTAAAATAGGAAGCTGTCTTCCTTGAAATATTGAACTCACCTGTTCGCTATCGGTGTTTTTAATATAGTACATCAAATCATTTTTTGTATATCTCAAATTGAAAAATAAAAACAAGAATACAATTAAACCAACAGCTATACGAAATAAAAGTTGGGCAACATAACGAGTTAAAAAGGTGCTCAGATAACCCAGCTCCATGAACCAGAGTACATCTGTGAAAAACCTACTTCCGATAGCCAAAATAGCTATAAGGAGAATGATAAATCCTAAAATCGAGAATAAAATTATCTTCTTCTTGTTTTCCATAAATTATCAGTCCTAATTATATTAGATTAAGTTTCTTAAAACTGTAAAAATTGTCCCCATCGACATGAAGTCTATCAATAAAATCCACACCTAATATTGCACTAGCTTGTCTCAGCCTATTTACCTTTATGATCTCTTCTCTTTCAGGTGCCTGAATATTGATCGGCAGATTATCGATCACATAAACTTTGGTATAATTTTTAAGCAGAATAGCCTGGCGAAAAATATTTTTCGGTGAAAAATCAATATTATTTCGAGTTCCTGGTCCCATTAACTTCCAGGCTCTTAAATAATTATCTTGATCTAAAGTTATTACCAAAACTCGCTGTTGATCGGTTTTATTGATACTATTGTATAACTCTATCAGCTTACTCTTCCGATAAAGCGGCCTACGCAAAAACTTCCTTTCTCCTTCTTTTTCTGGGCAGGAGCTCTTATCCAAAAATTCATCTATATCTGAAATATTTTCGAGTTCCTGCGAAAAATCTATCACTTCATCAAGGTCTATCGGATAATTAAAACTTAAGATAGAAGGAAATTCCATATTGTAGCTGGTCTTATTAAACAAGAGAGGGTGATCTGCTTCTAAAATCATATACTGAATTTCTTCAGAACAGGTACAGATAAAGGCTAAAAAACCCAATCCAAATAATCTACCTACATCCTGATTAAATTCGCCTACTCCGAGGATTTCTATCTCACTTTTGTGGCCTCCACATTTTAAGCAGGTTACTTCATTCATTATTTTCCCTCCTCGTTATCCAGATATATTTACGCCAATCTTTCTGCCCTTTGTTTAACTTCAGCGAAAATTTCTTCCTGGTCGATGCTTATTAATTCTCCATCCTTAACCAGCATTTCCCCGGCCACAAAAACGGTGTCGACATCTCTTCCATTCCCTGCATAAAATATATTGGATAAAGAATTGAAATCGGGATGGTAAGAAGGAATTTTCTCTGGATTTATCAAGATAATATCTGCTTCCATCCCTTCTTCAATTACACCAACATTACCTAATTGAAGGGCTTTAGCCCCATTAAGCGTAAGCATTTTAAAAATATCCTGGATCGGAACTGCAGTAGGGTCATGGTTCACCCCTTTTTGGATGTAAGAAGCAAGTCTGGCATCATGAATTAAATCCAGCCCATTGTTACTGCCGGCTCCATCTGTCCCTAAAGCCACGTTGACACCAGCAGTCTTTAATTTAATTAAAGGCATTATCCCGCTGCCTAACTTTAAATTGCTGGCTGGATTATGAGAAACATGAACATCCTTATCTGCTAAAATTTGAATATCTTCATCGCTTAAATGCACGCAGTGAGCACCCAGGGTGGGAAAATCAAACAAACCAATTTTATCTAAATATTCCACGGGAGTCAAATCGATCTCATCTTTTAAATCCTTTACTTCCTGAGCAGTTTCAGCGATATGTATATGGATAAATTTATTGTAATCATCTGCCAGCTTCATTACTTCCTCCAGATAATCCCGGCTGCAGGTATACGGAGAATGGGGAGCAATATTTAAGGTTAAGCGGTTATCTAAATAGCCCTCATATTCCTGGATGAATCTCCGGGTGTAATCCAAACCTTCCTGACCATCATTTGCTTCAATTAGTCCATACCCCAGGACAGCCCTGATCCCTGTTTCTTCTACTGCAGAAACGACCTTATCCATAGCGAAGTACATATCGTTAAAAGTAGTCACTCCGTTTTTAAGCATTTCAGTGATAGCTAATTTTGTTCCCCAGTATATATCTTCAGCATCCATCCGACTTTCGAAGGGCCAGATTTTATCCTGTAACCAGGTCTGCAAATTAAGATCATCTGCATATCCTCGCAGTAGATTCATCCCGGCGTGGGTATGAGTATTTATCAAACCAGGCAAAGCGATCATATTCTCAGCATCATAAATTTCGACGTTCTCGTCCTGTTTCAGCTTTTTATATTCTTTTGAGTTAATCGAACCGAGTTCTTTTATTTTGCTTCCCTCCAGCAAAATAAAACCATCTTTACCTGGCTCATTCGCCCCAGCTTTACCATATATATCTTTAATGTTATCTATTAAGATCACGACTTAATCCCTCCCTGCTCAATATATCAATGAAAATCACTATAATATTTCTCCATTCTCACAGTGGGTAGAAATTACCTGATAGTTTCTATTAAACAGCACCTCTAGATTAATTTTATTATAACAGTGCTGACAGATCACTACTTTTTTTAAGCGATAATCTGCTTCTACGGTGTCATCGTAAACTCTACTAATATCATAATTCTTCATAACTTTAATTTCCGTAATTTCTCCACATTTATCATCTTTTATTTTGAATTTGATGAGATCGTCTTTGCTATTAGGGTCACTTTTAAAAATCGACTTAATAAAATTAAATAATTTCAAAAAATCTCACCTCACTTTAATCTAGTTGTATACTCAATTATACCTGATTAAACCATTCTAATCAAGCAAGAGCCAGGCTGGGTCCCAGCCTGGCTCTTTATTGATATTATTTATTAAAATTTAGCTTTATTTTCTAGCCCCTAGTTCTTTATCTAACATATATAGACCGGTAGCTGTATCGCCAACTCTATCGAATTTATCCAAGATTTCGTTGACCGAGTCTTCTTCTTCTACTTGTTCGTCGACAAACCACTGAAGAAATGCTTCAGTAGCGTAATCATCGTGCTTGCGGGCTAAAGCATATAACTTATTGATCTTATCGGTAATTAACTCTTCATGTTCTAAGGCAGTTTCAAAAGCAGCCTGTGGGGATTCCCATTCAAACGGAGGCTCAGGTATAGCTTCTAATTTAACCCTACCGCCTCTTTCATTGATATAATCATAAAACTTGCGGGCATGCTCCTGTTCCTCTATAGCCTGCATGTCCATCCAGGCAGCAAAACCTGTAAAGCCCTCTTCTGCAAACATCGCCGCCATCGCCTGATAAATGTAGGCTGACTCCAGTTCAGCGTTTAATTGACCATTTAATGCTTCCAACAGTTCTTTTTTCATTTCCATAGTAAAACCTCCCATATATTCAGTTAAATTTATATCTTACATGATAACTATTCTTGCTAAATCTTAATTCTCCTGCTTGAAAAGGTAAATTAGGAATTTTCTTTTACAACTGATATAATTAATTTAGATATAAAATTATCTTATCCGGGGGGGCAGCAATAATGATGATCGAAGAATTGATGGACGAATTACAAATCGAAGAATATTATTATAAACTGTGGAATCAATCCGAGATACATTTAGATGGTAAATACGTCCTTTACTGGATGCAGGGAAGTCAGCGGTTCCAGGACAATAGAGCGCTAACTGTGGCCGGGAAAATAGCAAATCATTTTGATAAACCACTCCTGGTGATTTTTAACTTTATTGCTGATTACCCGGAAGCTAATTATCGACATTATTCCTTTATGTATGAAGGTATTGCCGAAACATTTGCAGATTTAAATGATTCTGGAGCTGGAACCATCATTACTACAGGAGATTTTTTAGATAACGTTATTCCTTACGTTAACGATTCTATTCTTACTGTAACTGACAGTGCTTATTTAAAACCCCAGCGAAGTTGGAGAAAAAATCTTGCTAAAGCAAGTGAAATCCCTCTGCTCGAAATCGCTACGAACACGGTAGTTCCGGTTGAATACACATCTAAAAAAGAAGAATACGCAGCCCGAACTATCCGCAGTAAAATTACAGAAAAATCTCAAAGTGAATTGTTCATTTGGGATTTTCCAAAAATATCTAATCAAATAAAGAAAAATAATGGACACTTTAATAAACGACCCCGCAACTTTACACATAAAAAAATGTTTTTACAGGGGTTAGGTTTTCACCAGGAACTTCCTGGTTTAGATGATTTCAAAGGAGGATACAGTCAGGCCCAGGAAAAACTAACTTATTTTCTTGATAAAAATTTAAAAAAATATGAAGAATATAATAACGATCCTGATGAAAATGTGCAGTCTAACTTAAGTCCATACTTACATTTCGGGCAAATATCTCCTCGCGAGATCGCTCTAGCTGTAAAAGAAGAAGCTGACTTTAATAACTGGCAGGCGGATAGTTACCTGGAACAATTAATGGTCAGGCGAGAATTAAGTTTTAACTTTGTTTATTACAATACCTGGTATGATTGTTTTCCTGAAGCCTTACCTGAATGGGCCCAAAAAACCCTGGAAATTCACGAAGCGGATACCCGGCAATATATATATAATCGTCAGGAACTAGAATTTGCAAAAACTCACGATATATATTGGAATGCCGCTCAGTTAGAACTCATTTATACCGGAAAAATTCATAATTACCTGCGGATGTACTGGGGTAAAAAAATTCTGGAATGGACTCCTGATCCAGAAACCGCCTTCAATATAGCTCTTTACTTAAACAATAAATACTCTTTAGACGGTCGAGATCCAAATTCTTATGCTGGAGTAGCATGGTGTTTTGGTAAGCATGATCGGGCCTGGTCAGAACGGGAGGTATACGGTAAAATACGGTATATGAATAGAAATGGTCTGAAGAGAAAATTTAAGCTTGATGATTACCTGAGAAGGGTTAAAGATTCCAGCGGCTTAAACAAACTTCCAGGAAAATAAAAAAAATAGCCGGAGCACAGCTCCGGCTTGATTTTAGCTGTATGTATTATAGCAGCTAATTAGGGCATAAAATACTGGATTATTTTACTGATTCTTTAAAGGTTTTACCAGCTCTAAACACAGGCACTGTTCTCGCTGGAATTTTGATGGTTTCTTCAGGATTTTGAGGATTTCTTCCCTGGCGAGCTTTACGATCTTTAACTTCAAAGCTACCGAAACCAATAATTTGCACCTTATCTCTGGAATCTTCCTTCTTGTCAGCTTCTTTAGTTAAATACTCCATGATTGAATCAAAAGTTGTGTTGATAATTTCATTACAATCTTTTTTTGTGTGACCAGTCTTTTCAGCTACGTGATCAATCAATTCAGTTTTAGTCATTATTGTCACCTCCTATTTTAATTATATTCTTATTTACCTTTATTCTTGATATTCAAATAATCTCCTGCAAAAAATACAAAAAAAATGCTGAAAATACTTGAAATGTTAACTATTTACCCAATTTCCGTCTTCATATCTCTGCTCATAAGCTCATTTACTGCTTCAACAGGTGTTTTTTCTGCAAATAAAACCTCATAAATCTCTTCAGTTATGGGCATCTCTGCCTCTATTTTCCCTAATTTTTTGGCCTGGATTAGTGCTCTGGTGGTTTTTATACCTTCTACCACCTGTCCGACCTCTTTAGCTGCTTCTTCTTTAGATAAACCCTGCCCAATCTTATACCCAAATCTTCTATTTCTACTATGCTGACTTGTACAGGTAACGACTAGATCGCCTAAACCAGATAAACCAGCAAAAGTAGTTTTACGGGCACCTAACTCGGCTCCAAATCGTCTGATTTCTGATAATCCCCGGGTGATTAAAGCTGCAATAGCATTATCTCCATAAGATAATCCTGCTGATATCCCAGAGGCCAGGGCAATTATATTCTTAACTGCAGCACCTAATTCAACTCCTAAAGTATCTGGATTTGTATAGGCCCTGAACCTAAGATTGCTCATTATTTCCTGGACTTTTTTGGCTGTTTTGATGTCCCTGGAAGAAACCACTACAGCTGTTGGCATGTTTAAGATCACCTCTTCAGCATGGGTGGGCCCCGATAAGACAACAACTGACTGTGAACATATTTCTCCAATTATTTGACTGTTGGTTAAAAAACGATCTTCTTCTATCCCTTTAGCGGTAGAAACGATAATCGCTTCCGTTTTGAGTAAATCTTTTATTTTCAATGCCATTTTGCGGGTGGCACTGGTAGGAACAGATAAAAACACAATATCTGCCTCTTTTACCGCAGCGGTCAAATCAGATGTGGGTTTGATTAAATCAGGCAGCTTAATATCCGGAAAATAATCTTTATTATACCCAGATTTTTTTATCCCATCTACCTGGTCTTTTCTTCTTGAATATAATGTTACCTCGTGATCATTTCTGGTTAAATTAACTGCGATCGCAGTTCCCCAGCTTCCTGCTCCAACCACAGTTATATTCTTATCATTCATAATTTTCACCTCGATTAACTACTTTTATCGGAACCAAAGGTAATCTGCTTTTCTTCGCCGGCAAGCAGCCTTTTGATATTTTCCCTGTGAGTATAAAGCACAAAAAGAAATAATAATAATGCTAAAAATGCTTCAAAACCCAGTCCTCTTAAATACCAGATCGATAAAGGAAGGGTTAACGTACCAAATATAGATGCCAGTGATACTATCCGGGTAGAAACGGCAATAGCCAGCCAAATAACCAATAAGATAAGGAAACTAACGAAGTTCAAACCTAAAATCACACCAAAAGTTGTGGCTACACCTTTGCCTCCATCAAACTTTAAAAAGATAGACCAATCATGCCCGATTATCGCTGCAAATCCAACGAGAAATATAAGATATTCTGGTTTGTCCGGCAGAATAATACTTCTTGCCAATAAAACTGGAAAGAATCCTTTTAAAATATCAATAACCGCTACAACGATACCCATTTTCAAGCCCAGCTTCCGAGCTACATTGGTAGCACCGACATTGCCGCTACCATAATTTCTAATATCTATTTTTAAAATTGCTTTGGTAAAAAGATAACCGGTCGGAATAGAACCGATCATATAGGCGATAAATAAAGATAATAAAAAATTAAAAGCCATCTATAATCCCACCTTAACTTCTTTGTTTGAATTTTAGAACCAGAGGTGTTCCGATAAATCCAAAGTTCTCCCGCAAAGCATTTTCTAAATACCTTTTATAGGCAAAATGAACTAATTCCGGGTCATTAACGAAAAATATAAAGACCGGAGGTCTGACAGATGTT
This sequence comes from Bacillota bacterium, assembly GCA_051745085.1. Lineage (GTDB taxonomy): Bacteria > Bacillota > Halanaerobiia > Halanaerobiales > Halarsenatibacteraceae > Halonatronomonas. The sequence goes on from JBNJDR010000022.1 coordinate 22,785, forward strand.
TGAGTTGCATAAAATACTTTCAAACGTCTATTTTTATAAGAAGGTGGCTGTCTTAATTCAACTGCCTCCTGTATTACCTCGTTTAATAAGCCGGTTTTAACCCGCATGGAAGCCTGGTCAAAGACATAATCAAGTAAATCCAGGACTTCTTCCACTCTCTGGCCGGTCAAAGCAGAAATAAAAGAAATAGGGGCATAATTCAAAAATTTAAGTTGATAGTATATTTCTTCTCTGTATTCATTGCTGGTAAAGGTATCCTTTTCAATTGCATCCCATTTATTAATCGCTAAGACTACCGGTTTTCCTGCTTCATGAACATAACCAACTATTTTTTTATCTTGATCAGTAACTCCCTCTTGAGCATCGATCATCATTAAAACAACATCTGCTCTCTCGATAGCATTTATCGAACGGAGATTACTATAATATTCAACCGACCAATCAACTCTAGATTTCCTTCTTAAACCCGCAGTATCGATTAAATTATATTTTTTCTCTTTATATTCAAAGAGGGTATCAACAGCATCTCTAGTTGTACCTGGGGTTGAACTTACCAGAACCCTTTCTTTACCAAGTAAATAATTAACTAAAGAAGACTTCCCTACATTTGGTTTTCCCACGATAGCTACATTAAGGGTTTCTTCATCTGTAACTACATCTTCTGTTTCTGCTGGAAGTTTTTTCATGATCTCTTCACTTAAATCTCCAATATTTTTGCCATGTTCTGCAGAAATGGGAATAACATTCTCAAAGCCGAAGGAATAAAACTCCCAGGGTTCTTCGCTCTGCTTAAAATTATCTACTTTATTTACAACTACAATAATCGGTTTTTGTGATCTCCGCAGAATTTCAGCAATTTCTTTATCCTGAGGGGTCATACCGGTTTGAATATCGACCACAAACAGGATAATATCTGCTTCAGATATCGCCTGTTTAGCCTGGAATTTAACTTTGGAACCTATATCATTTTCACTAACTTCAGGCTCGATTCCGCCGGTATCAACCACAACATACTCATTTCCCTGCCAGGACGCAGTCCCATATATCCTATCCCTGGTTAAGTTGGGGGTGCCTTCTACTATTGCCTGCCGTCGGCCGATCAATCTATTAAATAACCTGGATTTACCTACATTTGCTCTACCTACTATCGCCACTATTGGTCTCCCCATGGTAAATCACCTCCATTAAATCTATAATATCTTCACATACTTTGATCTCGAATTCCGAAAGCTCTTCTTTCAACTCCTTCAAAGAATAATTATCAAGAGTTAACCTATCTTGATTAAAGATTATTCCAGGTAAAATGACCTTTCCTTTTCTATATTTACTATGCTTTAGTAACTCAATAATGTCCTGACCGGCCAGGAGCCCGGTTACAGTTACTTCTCCTCCTAGATAATTACTCTTCGCTGTTAAGACCTCCACTTTTGCCTCTTCCTGCAGATCTAACCAGACCGGACACAGGGCCTTCCTGCCCAGCTCTGAAGTTATTATGATAACCGATTCATCATTATGGACCGTTTCGGTTTTATAATCACCTTTTATTTCGAGATATTTATCTCGAGCAAGTCTGGTTAGACCTATACCGTTCTCCAGTTGAGGAAATTCTGCATAGTCTTCATATTTAGGAGGTTCCTGATCTGCTAATAGATAAAACTCATCAGCAAGAAAAATATAATTCCCCCGCCAGCCCTGATCCAGGTTTTTTTGCCGATCTTTAACCTGTTCTATTATTTTTTGAGCAGAAGTTTTGTCATATGATTTTAAATCAAGCAGATTTTCTCGATAACCCGTTAAGCCAACTGGAACTATCCCGATTGATTCTACCGCTTCACCTAAAGATAATAAATCATCGAGGCTTCTAGCCAGATGTTCACCATCATTAACTTCGGGGATTAATACCAATTGAAGATGAAAGCTTATTCCACCCTGGGCCAATTCTCTCAAATCATGCATTATTTCACCTGCACGAGGATTACCCATAAGTTTAACCCTGAGTTCTGGCTCTGTAGCGTGAACAGAGATATATAATGGTGATAATTTTTCTTTAATTATCCTCTGTTTTTCGGTGTTAGAAAGGTTAGTCAAGGTAATAAAACTTCCCTGCAAAAAAGAAAAACGGTAATCATCATCTTTAACCGTTAAAGAGGGTCTACTATTTTTAGGTTGTTGATCTACAAAACAAAAGATACATTTATTTTTACACTTTTTCAGATGATCAAAAACTATTTTTGAAAAGTCAAGACCGAGTTCTTCATTATTGAGACTTATCTTTTTTTTCTTTTTTTCTCCCGTTTCTGCATCGATATATTCAAGGACTAACTCGTCCTGAAGAGACGAATAAAGATAATCAATGTAATCACGCAAATTTTTATCGTTTATAGTTAATATATCATCCCCAACTTTTAAGCCTGCCCTTTCAGCAGGAGAGCCAGATTTGACATTAGTAATTTCAGCCATATAAAAACCTCCACAAGATGATAATATCATATAAAATTGGCTGAAGCAACAAAGCAAAAAAAAGAGACCTGCCGGATTAAGGACAGGTCTCCTGGAATCAGAATAAAATTAAAAATCTACTCTTCTTCGTCCTCCATTAATGATTTAAGATCTCCAAGCCTTTCTCCAATAGTTGCCCCAGAAGGCATATCTTCTTCGGATTCTGACTCAGAGTCATCTTGCTTACTTTGAGAACTTGATGAGCTCTTAGGTTTCTGCTCTTTAGGCTCTTCTAGTTCTTTAATGCTTAAGCCGACTCTTTTTTGTTCGGGGTCAATATTTATTATTTTAGCTTCTCTTTCTTCGCCTACGGTAACTACTTCATCAGCAGTTTTGACGTGACGATTAGAAAGCTGCGAGATATGAATTAAACCTTCAATACCGTCTTCAACTTCCATGAAAGCCCCGAAATCTACTATTTTAGTTATTTTGCCGGTGATGATTTCACCTTCATAGTGCTTCTTGGCAAATTCTTCCCACGGATCTGGAAGCAGCTGCTTATAACCAAGAGAGATTCTATCGTTCTCCCGATCTACATCCAGAACTTTAACTTCAATTTCCTGACCTTCTTCTAATACAGAAGATGGGTGAGCAATTCTGCCCCAGGACATTTCGGAAATATGAAGAAGACCTTCTACGCCCCCTATATCTACAAAAGCCCCGAAATCTACCAATTTAGTAACTTTACCAGTTAAAACCTGGCCTTTTTCTAAGGATTTCATGGTTTCAGCTTTTTCTTCTTCTCTTTCTTCTTCGAGAACCTTCTTAGCCGATAAAACTACGTTGTTATTTTTACGATCTACCTCAATAACTTTGAGTTTCATAGTTTCTCCGACAAATTCTGAAAGATCTTCGACATAGCCGATAGAAACGTGAGAAGCTGGGATAAACCCTCTCAAGCCAACATCAGCAACTAAACCACCTTTAACTTCTTTGGTGATTTCAGCTTCAATTATTTCATCATCTTTATGAGCTTCTTCAATTTTTTCCCAGGCTACTTCCTGATCGGCTCTCTTTTTGGATAAAATCATGTTGCCTTCTTCATCTTCAAGAGTCAAAATAACAACGTTAATTTCTTCATCCAAAGAAACAACGTCGTGAGGATCGGAAACATCTGAATTACTGAGCTCTCTGAGTGGTATAAAACCATCAGTTTTATAGTTTACATCAACGTAAACACCTTGATCATTTATTTCAACTACAGAACCCTTGACAGTTTGACCTTTTTCAAGGTCGGCAATGTCATTGTCACTGTATTGGAAGGTTTCTTCTTC
>JBNJDR010000023.1:0-26129 GCA_051745085.1 Bacillota bacterium
TCTGGCTTGATGTTCTTCTTGCTGACGAGTACTGGATATCTCGCGGGCTCGTTTTTCATCGGCAAGTACCTGGAGGAAATCTCCGGCTTTTGGAACTTCGGAGAAGCCTAACATCTCTACAGGCATGGCAGGACCTGCTTCCTCGATCCTCTGTCCATGTTCATCTATTAAAGCTTTAACCCGGCCGCTGGCTGATCCGGCCAGAACGGGGTCTCCAACTTTAAGGGTGCCGTTTTTAACCAGAACAGTAGCTACCGCTCCTCTCCCTTTATCAAGTTCAGCTTCGATGATAACACCTTCAGCTGGTCTATTTGGGTTGGCCTTTATGTCTTCCATTTCGGCCACCAGGAGGACCATTTCTAAAAGTTCATCTATATTTTCGCCTTTCAAAGCAGAAATTTCTACACAAATAGTTTTCCCGCCCCATTCCTCCGGGACCAGGCCATGTTCGGTTAATTCTTGCTTCACCCGATCAGGTTGAGCATTAGGTTTGTCGATCTTATTGATAGCAACGATCAGAGGTATATCGGCAGCCTGCGCATGGTTTATAGCTTCAACAGTTTGCGGCATGATGCCATCATCTGCTGCTACGACCAGGATAGCTATATCTGTTAATTGAGCCCCTCTTGCCCGCATGGCGGTAAAAGCCTCGTGCCCTGGGGTATCTATAAAGGTTACCTTATCGTCGCCAGCATCGGCCTGATAAGCACCAATATGTTGGGTTATTCCCCCGGCTTCAGACTCTGTGACCCTGGTTTTTCTGATCATATCGAGCAAAGTAGTTTTACCGTGGTCAACATGGCCCATAACCGTTACGATAGGGGACCTTAATATATAGTCTTCCGGGCGATCTTGAAAATCTATCTCCACCTTGCTTTCTTCACCGCCAAAATCTTCTTCCTCTTCTTCTGGAGGACCTACCTGAACAGATAAATCCAATTCATCGATCAAAAGTTCTACAGTTTCCGCATCCAGGGAGTAGTTGATATTACCCATGATACCTACACCCATTAGATCCTTTAAGAGAGTATTGGCAGGTCTATCTATCCTTTCGGCCAGCTCCTTTACAGTAAGTGGGGGAGAAACTGTAAGAAGGTCCTCTTCCTTTGCTGGAACTTCTTCTTCCTCTTCTTCTGTAATTGTTTGGGTTGGTTCTGGCTCTGGCTCGGTTATTTCTGGTTCCGGGGTGGAATCTTCTGTATCTTCGGATTCGCCATACATGCCTCTAACCAGGGCAGCGGTATCATCTTCAACAGTGCTCATATGACTGCTGACATCTATATCTAAATCTTGTAATATATCGACCAGTTCTTTACTCTCCATATTTAATTCTTTTGCTAAGTTGTAAACTCTTATTTTTCCCATTTCCGAACACCTCCATAAGTGCTACTAATTAACCATGATTGATCTCCTCCAGCAGCTTTTGGTAAATATCATCTTCAATTTTAACTTTGAGAGCCTTAGATAGCTCGTTATTTTCCACAGCTGCTTCTAAACATCTAACTTGAGGACAAATATAAACATCCCGGCCGCTCATAACTCCTCCAGGATCGACTTTAATCTCTCCTTTGTTATTTACGATTCTCATCAATTCTTCTTCACTTCGATGGTCTCCACATCCGGCACATTTTTTGATCGAACTAACCTGCAATTATATCCCTCCCAAGATTAATGTTTGTTTTTATTCTTCCTGTTCTAATTCTACTTCTTCTTCTGGTTTACTATCATCCTGCTCAATTTCTGTTTCACTTTTTTCTTCATATTCCGATTCTTTAACGATATCAACCTTCCATCCAGTTAATTTAGCAGCTAATCTTGCGTTTTGACCTTCTTTTCCGATCGCAAGAGACAACTGAAAATCAGGGACTACAACCCGGGCCAACTTCTCATCTTCCTTGATTATAACTTTATTAACTTCGGCTGGGTTTAAAGCATTAGCAATTAATTTTTTGGGATCTGGATCCCATTTTATTATATCGATTTTTTCGCCGTTTAATTGATCTACTACAGCCTGAACCCGATTGCCTCCAGGTCCCACACAGGCACCGACGGGATCAACATCACTGTTTTCTGAGTAAACTGCTACTTTAGACCGGCGGCCTGCTTCGCGAGCCACTTCTTTAATTTCTACCGTACCGTCATAAATCTCTGGGATCTCTAACTCGAATAAACGTTTCAATAAACCGGGATGTGTCCGGGAAACCAGAATTTTTGGACCTTTAGAGGTGGAGCTAACCTCCACAATAAATAATTTGATCCTATCTCCAACCCGATATCTTTCTGTTTCTATCTGTTCAGAAGGAGGCAGAAGAGCTTCCGTCTTGCCCATATCGATCATGATATAATCATTATGAAATCTCTGGACCGTACCCGTTATGAATTCGCCTTCTTTTTCTTTATAGTGGTCATAAATAACGTCTCTTTCCGCTTCTCTAATCCTCTGCATAACCACTTGTTTAGCTGTTTGAGCAGCAATCCGACCAAAATTATCTGGAGTTATTTCTATTTCCACCGTATCTCCTGGTTCAAGATTCGGGTTGATTTTTCTCGCCTCAGCTACGTGAATCTCTGAGTTGCCGTTCTCAACTTCTTCAACCACATCTTTTTCTGCCAGAACTTTAACCTCGCCAGATTCAGGGTCGATCTCCACTTCTACATTTTCTTTAGAACCAAAGTCTTTTTTGTATGCTGAAAGTAAAGCAGTTTCAATCGCTTCAAGTAATATCTCTTGAGATATTTCCTTCTCACTGGCGATGTCTTCTAAAGCATGTATAAAATCAATATTCATCATATTCCTCCTAATACTCACCTAAAGATCGACGGTTAGTCGAGCCTTGGCTATGCTGTTATATGGTATTTTAATGATCTTGCCAAGATTGTTGATGTTTACCTCAACGTGATCATCAATGAGTCCTTCTAATCTGCCGGTAAATTCTTTCTGACCTTCGATCGGAGCATAAGTTCGGACAAAAATATTTTTGCCTGTAAAGCGGTGAAAATCATCTTCATCTCTTAATGGCCTTTCGACGCCTGGAGATGAAACCTCCAAAATGTAGCTTTCTTCGATAAAATCCTCTTCATCTAATCTTGCGGATAAGGCTTTACTTATTCTGGTGCAATCCTTAATCAATAAATTGCCGTCAATATTTTCGATGTAAACCCTTAACGTCCAATCAGAACCTTCTTTTACGTACTCCACTAAAACCAGATCTAATTCATCATCTGTAATAATTTCTTCTACCATCTCTGTAACTCGATCTACAATTTTCATTTTGAACCCTCCAAAATACTTATATCTATAAATAAGGAGTGGGTATGCGCCCACTCCCAACTTAGCATATATAATAAACATAATCCTTTATAATTTTACCATAGTAGTTACAAATATGCAAGCTAGACGGCTTTAAGCAATATTTAGGTTTAGGTAGAAGATTTAGGTGAACAAAGAAAGCTGATCTCTAGCAGGCAGGCCATCCAATGCGCCTAATTCTTTCATGGTTTCCACCACCGTACTGGATAAAGAAGTTCTATTACATAGATCTTCAATAGAGCTAAATTCTCCCTGCTGACGGGCTGCGATCAGGCTTTCAGCTGCTGAACTACCTAAACCATTGACGCTGACCAGCGGAGGGAGCAGTTTGTTCTCGTGGTGCTTAAACGTGGAAATTTCCGATTTGTATAGATCAACCGGAATAAATTCTATGCCTCTCTCCATGGCTTCGATGACAATTTCAAGGACAGTTATTAAACCTTTTTCTTTGGCGGTAGCATCGTTACCTTTTTTCTTCAACTCATTAATATAATTCAAGATATGATCAAAACCTTTACTGATTATCTCTGAGTCGAAATCGCTGGCTTTGATAGAAAAGTAAGTAGTATAAAATTCTGCTGGATAATTCACCTTAAAATAAGCTATTCTAAAGGCCATCATCACATAAGCTGCTGCGTGGGCTTTAGGAAACATGTATTTGATCCGCCGGCAGGATTCTATATACCATTCCGGAACATCATGGGCTATCATCTTTTTGTATTCTGCATCTGTTAGCCCTTTTCCCTTGCGGACATGCTCCATGATCATGAAGCTATCTTCTGCATCCAGACCTTTTTGGATAAGATAGTTCATGATGTCATCCCGAACAGAAATTACATCTTTAAGCTGGGCCTTCCCGGATTCGATAAAGTCCTTAGCATTGTTCAGCCAGACATCTGTTCCGTGAGATAGACCACTTATCCTCACTAATTCAGCAAAAGTAGATGGTCTGGTATCGGTTAACATCTGCCGGACAAAATAGGTCCCGAATTCAGGAATACCCAGCGTCCCCACTTCCAGGTCCAGCACATTTTCAGTTAAATTTAAAGCTTTTACCCCGGAAAAGAGGCTCATAGTTTTTGAGTCATCCAGGGGGATCGTTAGAGGATCCAATCCAGTTAAATCCTGCAGCATCCTGATCGAAGTTGGATCATCGTGACCGAGTAAATCTAATTTTAAAATTCTGCCGCTGATCGCGTGGTAATCAAAATGGGTGGTTCTGACATCGGTGGTTTGATCATTAGCAGGACGTTGAATTGGAGTGAAATCATGGATATCCATATCCCGGGGTACCACCATCAGGCCGCCGGGATGCTGGCCGGTCGTTCTTTTGACCCCGGTACAGCCCTGAACCAGACGGTTTATCTCGGTGTTTCTCTTGTGAATTTCCTTATCCTGAAGATACCCTTTAACAAAACCATAAGCTGTCCTATCAGCTATCGTGGAGATCGTACCTGCTCTATAGACGTAATCCCTCCCGAATATTCTTTCCGTTTCAGCATGAACTTCGGCTTGATACTCACCGGAAAAGTTCAAATCAATATCCGGTACTTTATTCCCGGCAAAGCCCATGAAGACTTCAAAAGGTGTATCAAACCCATCTTTGGCCACTGCAGACTCACAGTTGGGACAGTTTTTATCAGCTAAATCTGCTCCTACCCCGATTTCGCCTTCCAGGAAAAATTGGGTATGATTACACTCAGGGCAGCGATAATGAGGAGGCAGGGGATTAACTTCGGTGATCTCACACATATAAGCTACCAGCGAGGAACCAACCGAACCCCGCGACCCAACCAGGAACCCATCTTCCAGAGATTTTTTAACTAACTTGTGAGAGATCAAATAAATTACGGCGAAGCCATTATCGATGATGGATTTTAGTTCTTTCTCTAATCTATTTACAACCAGTTCTGGTAAGTCCTCGCCGTACAGGGCTCGAGCTCGGGAATAGGTCATTTCCCTGATTTCCTCATCAGCGTTTTCTATCTTTGGTGTGAATAATCCTGAAGGCATCGGTTCCATTTCTTCAATTTTTGAATTGATCAAATTTGTGTTATCAACGACCACTTCTTGAGCCTGCTCTTTTCCTAGATAAGAAAACTCCTCCAGCATCTCATCTGTGGTGCGGAAATAAAGTGGAGGCTGCTGGTCGGCATCAGAAAATTTCTGGCCGGTTTGTAATATTTCGCGATAAATCGAATCCTCGGGATTGAGGAAGTGAGCATCTGTAGTAGCTACCACCGGCAGGTTTAATTTACGGCCCAGTTGGTAGATCTTTCTATTGATATCTTCCAGCTCATTAAAAGAAGCTGCGGCATTCTTTTCGAGCAAAAATTTATTATTACCTAAAGGCTGGATTTCCAGATAATCGTAGAAATTAGCAATATCAATCAATTCAGCTTCGCTTTTGCCGTTCAAGACGGCCTCATACAGTTTTCCTGATTCACAGGCAGAACCGATCAACAAATCGGATCGAACTTTGTCCAGGCGGCTTTTCAAGATCCGGGGCTTTTTGTAAAAGTAATCTAAATGAGATTCTGAAATCAACCTATACAGCTCTTTTAAGCCTTTTTTGTTCTGGGCCAGGATGATGACGTGGTAGGGATATTTTTTCTCCCAATCTATTTCGCTGGCCAGAGAATTTATCTCTTTTAAAGTATGTATATCTTTTTCTTTGAACTCTCGTAAAAAGTTTAAAAAGATATCGGCAGCAGCCCGAGCGTCATCTTCTGCTCGATGGTGATTATCTAAATTAATCCCTAAGGCTTTTGCTACTTTATTTAATTTATAACTTTTTAGTTCGGGCAGCAAAGCTCTACTTAATTCAACTGTATCTATGAGAGGTTGGGTGGGGAGTTCTTCCCCTATTCTCTTAAACTCCTCTTTAAGGAAACTATGATCAAAATCAATATTATGGGCTACCAGAACGGACCCGGAGATAAATTCTTTGAAATCCTGAGCTTTATCAGCAAAAACAGGCGCATTTTTAACTTCTTCATTGCTGATTCCGGTTAAACTGGTGATCTTGGGCGATATTCTCTTTTCTGGATTGATCAGGTTAGAATAGGTATCAACTATTATCCCTTCGGATATTTTCACAGCCCCTATCTCGATGATCTTTTCTTTGTTAGCCCGTAGTCCGGTGGTCTCCAGGTCAAAAACAACAAAGGTCTGGTCTGATAATTTTTCGTTGTTATAATTCTGCACCAGATCCAGGCAGTCATCAACCAGATAACCTTCCAGGCCATAAATGATTTTAATATCATGTTTTTGCCCGGCCTGATATGCATCTGGAAAGGCCTGGGCCACGCCGTGATCGGTAACTGCAATAGCAGGGTGGCCCCACTCTGCCGCCTGAGCTACGGCTTCCTTAACATCTATAATGGCATCCATCTGGCTCATTTTGGTATGAAGATGCAGTTCAACCCTCTTTTCTGCAGCGCTATCTTCTTTTGAACGGGCAGGCAGACGCATGATACTTTCCCCGGCCATGGTCGTCTCCCGGGAATACCTATCGTAACGCAGGTCGCCAGCTACCTTGATCCTATCCCCTTCTTTAAGTTCACCATGTAAGTCCCGATTTGAACCAAGAAAGAGTTTGATTTTAACCGAGTCAGAATCATCTGTTATAGAGATCAATTTGATCAGGCGGCCATTTTTTGTATCTTTATCTTCGATGGAAAATATTTTTCCTGTCACAACAGCCTGCCCGTCTTCCGGTAAATTAGTGAGGGGAAATATCTTTTTGTTTTTTGCAATTTTATTGCCGTAAATAAGCTGAGTTTGCCCGGACTTTTCCCGCTTGGCGCTGGTTTTGACCGGATTATCCTGGACCAAATAAGAGGTTATCTCTGAATCATCATTGTCCGGGGTGCAGGTTTTAATGAAATCGCCGTTAACTATTTCCAGATCGATTTCTCTATCTAAATAGCTATTTAACTGGCGGTTAAGATAATTAAGGGCCTCTCTACAATTAGCAGATTTACAGGCCAGTTGACTCTCGACCCTGACGTATAAAGTTTCTTCCTGCCAGATTATCTTGGCTCTCTGCAGCCAACTGGTGAGGTATTTTAACTTTTGGGGAAGGTCCGCGATTATACCGGGCCAGATTAGTTTTACTTCATCCGGTAAGGATAGCGGTCCGATTTTAATGACCTGATATTCCTGCGGAGACGGGTTTAATTTTTCTTTGAAATCAGAGAGAATATCCTGTTCACCTTGAGATTCGGCTTCTCCCTGGGCAGAGTCTCTATGTTTGATTAAGTAACATGTTTTATTGGTTTCATCCAGGACGCAGTATTTAAATCCCGCCTGGATATTATCGAGAAATAGGGCTTCTAACATTTATAAACCTCCAGCTTGAATACCATTTAAATTTGACCAAACTTCTTTTACTCAAATAGCGAAATGATTACCGTTTTGATAACTTCCGTATACATTTTCATTCGTTCTTTGAATCCTTTCCAAAAACCGCGTTTTTCTTCTTTCATCACGTGGGTAAGATCGGGCAGACTCACCTTCTTTAGGGTACCGTGGTTTCGCACATATTTGTTGATCGTAACTTCTACACCAAACCCGGACTTATCCAGATTTTTAATTTTTCGGAGGACGTCTCCTTTTAAAGCCCGCTGTCCGGAAAGGTGGGGGCTTACCTTTTGGGCAAAGTCAGTCACGTTTCTGCCTTCATTAAAAACACCCACCGTCATGTCACACTCTTCTTCTAAAACAGGGTTCAAAAGCGAATAAACGTGTTCTTTATTCAACCCGATTAGATCGGCGTCAAGCATGATGATTACATCTGCATTACATTCGTCGAAACCAGCTTTTAAGGCTCCACCTTTGCCTTTGTTTACGGCAAGATCGATGACATCAGCACCTGCTGCCCTGGCTTGAGCAGAGGTGCTGTCTTCAGAGCCATCATTAATGACGATTATTCTATTGATTTCAGGAAGCTCTTTTAATATTTGGACCACGTGGCTTACTGTTTTTTCTTCATTGTAAGCAGGGATCAAAGCAGATATCTTCATGACCAGGGCAGCCTCCTGCTATGTTATATTTGTTAAAATTGATTTGATTTCCTCAACAGCATTTTCCTGAGGAATAGTAGTTTCTTCTCCATTTTTTCTAATCTGCAGCTCAAACTTTCCTTCTTTTAAGGAACGGGACCCGATGGTTATCCGTAAAGGAATCCCGATTAATTCCGCATCATTAAACTTTACTCCTGCTCTTTCTGAGCGATCATCCAGTAGGGTTTCAATGCCTGCTTTCTCCAGGTTAGCATATAACTCTTCTGCTGCTTCTGTAACTTCGTCTGCCTGGCCTAGAGGCAGAATGATTACTTTGAACGGAGCTATAGGTACAGGCCATATTATGCCTTTATCATCGTGGTACTGCTCTATAGCAGCAGCAACTAAACGAGTAACCCCGATACCGTAACTTCCCATGACGATCGGGGTCTCTCGGCCGTTTTCGTCAAGATAAGTAGCATCCATGCTTTCGCTATATTTTGTACCCAGTTTAAAGATATGTCCAACCTCGATACCTGATTTTATCTCTAATCTTCCCTGACACTTAGGACACACATCACCAGCCTGTACTTTGCGCAGAACTGTATAATCTTCAATATTGTCCAGATCCTGCTGGGGGGTAACGTTGATGAAGTGATAATCTTTTTTATTGGCCCCCACAACTGCGTCAGATAATTCTTTGATCCTGGGGTCTGCGATGATTTTAACATCTTCTGCCAGGCCGATAGGTCCGATAAAACCAGCTACGCTGCCGAAGTGTTCTGAGAATTCTTCTGGATGGGCAGGCCTTAATTCAACGGCGCTAAAATGGTTTCTCAATTTAATTTCATTTAACTGATCATCGGCTCTGAGCAAAGCTACCACCGGTTGACCGTCGGCAAAATAGGCCATGGTCTTGATCATCCTGGAGGCCGGTAAACCAAGCATCTCTTCCAGGTCAGCGATCGTAGTTGCCTCGGGGGTAAATACTTCTTCGATTTCTTTATCGCTAACTTCCGGCTCCTTAAGATCCATATCCATATAAGCTTCAGCACGTTCTACATTGGCAGCGTAATCACATTCTGTGCAGAAAGCCAGCTCGTCTTCACCGGTATCAGCCAGAACCATAAATTCGTGTGAACCAGGTCCACCCATGGCTCCACTATCTGCTTCAACCACTCTGACATCGAGGCCGCAGCGGGAAAATATCTTGTTATATGTATCGTACATAACCTGATACTGCTTATCTAACCCATCATAATCTGTATCTAGAGTATAAGCATCTTTCATGATAAACTCCCGGGCCCGGAGCAGTCCGAATCTAGGCCGGATTTCATCTCTAACTTTGGTTTGGATTTGATATAGATTATAAGGAAGATCTTTATAGGAACGAATTTCGTCCCGGATCAAATCAGAAATTACTTCTTCGTGAGTAGGGCCGAGACAATACTGGCGCTGCTTGCGGTCTTCAAAGCGGATCATTAAAGGTCCAAAATCTCTCCACCGTTCTGATTCCTGCCAGATTTCAGCCGTCTGCATGGTAGGCAGCAAAACTTCTAAAGCTCCACTTTTATCCATCTCTTCTCTAACGATCTCTTCTACTTTACGGATTACCCTGTAACCTAAGGGAAGGTAAGAATACACTCCACTGGATAAAGGCCGCATCATTCCTGCTCTCAGCATCAACTGGTGGCTGGGAATATCGGCATCAGTGGGTACTTCCCTTAAAGTGGGCATGTAATACTTTGATAGTTTCATTTTATTCACTCTCCATTTTATTAATTTCAGCTAGCAGTGCAGAAAGAAGCTGGTCTTCCGGAACCTTCTTGATTATTTCTCCGTCTTTAAAAATCAAACCTGAGCCTTTTCCCCCGGCTATACCTATATCAGCCTGACCTGCCTCGCCGGGGCCATTGACTGCACAGCCCATGACTGCAACTGTCAAAGGTTTCTTGATATCGGCCAATGCTTTTTCAACTTCCTGGGCCAGTTTAACCAGGTTTATTTGAGTCCTCCCGCAGGTGGGACAGGAAATTATTTCAACCCCCACCCGCCTCAGTTCGAGGGCTTTTAAAATCTGCAGCCCAACTTCTACCTCTTTGATTGGATCGGCGGTCAAGGAGACCCGGAGGGTATCCCCTAAACCCTGGCTTAAGAGAGCACCCAGGCCGGCAGCAGATTTGATTTCCCCCTGTCTCCCTAAGCCTGCCTCGGTAATTCCGATGTGCAGGGGATAATCATATTTTTCAGCAAACAACCTGTTGGCTTCCAGGGTCATAGCAATCGAACTAGCTTTCAGAGAAACGATAATATCTCTAAAATCTAGTTCTTCTAAGATCTGGATATGGCTGCCGGCGCTTGCTGCCATCGCTTGAGCTGTATGGCCGTATTCTGCGGCAAATTTTTTCTCTAAAGAACCAGCATTGACCCCGATGCGGATGGGGATAGATCTGGTCTGACAGGCCTTAACTACTTGTTCAACTTTCTCCCTGCTGCCTATATTCCCTGGATTGATTCTTAAAGCTGCTATACCTGCTTTTATAGAGGTAAGGGCTAAATTATAGTCAAAATGAATGTCTGCCACCAGGGGCACAGGCGAAGCTGCTATAATCTGAGGTAAAGCCTGAACCGATGCCTGATCGGGTACGGCCAGACGGACTATTTCACAGCCAGCGCAGGCCAGCTCTGCAATTTGAGCCAGAGTAGCTTCTACATTTGTAGTTTTAGTATTGGTCATGGACTGAACGGAAATAGGACTATTTCCGCCTACTGCAACCGGACCAATTTTAACTTTTCTCGTAGGCATTCTATTCTTCATCTGGCAGCGGACCCTCCCGGCTTTCAAGACAATCTGCATCACATTCATCTAAATGCTCAGCTACCTTGTTATCAAGTTCATCCAGCCGGCTTAACGCAGCATCTAAAGAAACTTCATTATAATGATGCTGGCCTCCGCCTAATTCATCGATATCATCAGCTTCCATGACTAACTTCTGCAGAGGTGTCAACTTGAGGTTGCTGTTGATCGGACTTGAGCCGCTGTGGAACAATATGGCCAGAGCGATTTCTCGAGCTTTACCTAAGTTTTCTCCTTTGAGGATCAAAAGTTCATGGGCCCTTTCTGCCCCTTTAATAGGGTGGATGTCAAAGTAATCATAGGATTCAAAGTCCCATTCGCCCTGCTTTTCCCAGTTAGTATGACCGATATCATGAAGCAGAGCAGCTTTAGTGGCTAAATCAGGACAAACGTCTCTTTCCATGGCTAAATCATAAGCGTATTCTGCTGCAGCTACGGCATGACGAAAACCAGCCACCCTTAGATGTTTTAAAGATACGCTATCAGTTAATAAACTGGCTAAAGTTACACGGGGTAATTTCATCAAATCAACACCTCCTTCAGTCTAAAAGAAACTTGTAATTATATCTTGATAGATCACAAAAACCATTAAGAGGATCAGCAAGGCAAATCCGATCAGATGGATTAAACCTTCTTTTTCCCGGGGCACTGGTTTACCGGCGATAACCTCGATCAAGACAAAGACGATTCTACCTCCATCCAGAGCCGGGAACGGTAATAAGTTAATGATGCCCAGGTTAATACTGATTATGGCCAACCAGTTTAGAACATCCTGCATGCCTGTTCTGGCCGCCTGCCCTACTATCGAAGCGATCATGACAGGGCCGCCCAGGCCTTCAGTGCTCCGCTGCGCGAAGATTTGGATGAAACCTTGAAAGGTCATGGTGATTACATGCCCGGTTTGTACGAAGCCTGCCTGGATAGCTCTAATCGGACCGACCTGCTCGCGAATTACGTTCGGCTCGATCCCGATCATTCCTCGGTCGGCCGTTTCATTATATTCTGGAGTTACTTCGAATTCCATCTGGGTTGAATCCCGCTGCACCGTGATGGTAAGAGTTTCATCTGGTCTTTCGCTGATATAATTGGACATATCGTCCCAACTGTCCATAGTTTGACCGTTTATGGATATAACTTCATCTCCGCTTTCCAGACCGGCACTGGCCGCTGGTTGATTGGGAAAGGCCTGGCCGATGATGGGCTCAGGAGCGTAATCAACGGGGAGTCCGTATATACCAAAGATAAGCATGAAAGCTACCAGAGCTAAAACAAAATTCATGATTGCTCCCATGGCCAGGACCAGGAGCCTTTTCCCGGCTGATTTTTGATAGAAAGCCCGGCCTGCTTCAACGGTCTCCCGCTGAATTTTCGCTTCTTCTTCAGAAAGCTCATCTTCATCTACCGGCATCTCTCCTACCATATTACAAAATCCACCTAAGGGGATCGCCCTTATGGAAAATAAGGTCTCGCCCTTCTGTCTGGAAATCAGCTTGGGGCCGAAGCCCAGAGCAAATTCCTGCACCCGGATATCTGCTTTCTTAGCCATAAGAAAATGACCAAGTTCATGAACGAATATTAATATACCTAAAAATATTATAAAAACAACAATCGTAGTTAACACTTATGGATTACCTCCTCTGTCTTGACCCGGACCTCCTGATTAAGCGCTAAAACATCACTTAGATCAGTTAATTTTTGAGGTGAATGGGCTTCTAACATATCTTCAATTATTTCTGGAATCTGCTTGAACTTTATCTTTTCATCTAAAAACGCCTGGACCGCAATTTCATTGGCTGCATTTAAGACAACCGGATATCCTTCGCCCTTTTTCCCGCTTTCATAGGCCAACCTCAGGGCGGGAAACGCTTTTAGATCGGGCTCCTGGAAATTAAGGGAACCAAGCGCTGCTAAATCAAGCTTCTGCCCCAGGCTATCCTGCCGGGCAGGATAAGTGAGAGCATACTGGATCGGAATCTTCATATCCGCCGGGCCCATCTCTGCTAAAATCGAACCATCAACCAATTGAACCATAGAGTGGATGATGCTTTCAGGGTGAACTATTACCTTTATTTTATCATAAGAACAGGCAAATAACCAATATGCTTCAATGACCTCAAGGCCTTTATTCATGAGCGTAGCTGAATCAATAGTGATTTTACTGCCCATTTCCCAATTAGGGTGATTTAAAGCATCGGCAACGGTAACCTCGCTTAATTCCTGGGCTGAATAACCTCTAAATGGTCCTCCTGAAGCAGTTAAAATAAGGCTGTCGACTTCAGAACCGGCTTTGCCCTGCAAAAGCTGGAAAATGGCATTGTGTTCGCTGTCGATCGGTAAAATTTCTGCTTCACCCTGGTTCACCTGCGGCATAATTAAATTGCCGCCGATAACCAGGCTTTCTTTATTAGCCAGGCCAATCTTATGCCCCGCCTGGACTGCCTGAAGGGAAGGTTCCAGGCCGGCTGCACCGACTATCGCATTGATTACTATATCGGCTTCCGGCAGAGCTGCGATCTGCTTATATCCTTCTCTTCCGCTTAGAATTTCTGGCTTATAATCTGCAGGAAGCAGTTCTTTGAGGTCTTCCCCTCCAGAAGGATTAAAAACCACCAAATATTCTGGTCTAAATCTATCGGCCTGGTCAGCCAGCCTGGTTATATTGCTGTGACAGGATAATGCTGTAATATTCCAGGTATTTAAGTGGGATACGACGGCCAGGGCCTGTTCCCCGATGGAACCGGTAGAACCTAAAATAACTAAATTTTTCATCTTTTAGCCTCCCAGTAAGGCAGTAGATTGGTGCGGGCCAGCGATTTTATGATCACCAGAACTGCCGGTCCGATAATAAACCCGATCACCCCGATCAACCTATAACCAACAAACAGAGCGATCATTGTAGCGAGAGGGTGTAACCCCAGATTATCGCCGACGATCTTACCTTCCAGTGATTCTCGACTGGCTACGGTAGCTAAATGGATTATCAGTAGACCGATGGCGAAGCCGAACTCTCCCGAGAGGGCACTGTAGACCAACCAGGGATAAAAAATTATAGCCGGTCCAATTATCGGGACGAGATCAAGGACTGCCGCCATAAGACCCACGGTTAAAGCATATTCATTCCCGAGGATGGTTAAGCCGAGAAAGGCTACCACCCCGGTGATGGTGATCAAGATGATCTGAGCTCTGATGTAACCGACGGCCGACTGAGAAAGTTCGGCGAATACTTCCTGAACCTGATCCCGCCAGTCTACGGGAAACAGCTGATACATGTTGTTGATGATTTTATTCTTGTCTCTACTGATAAAGAAAGTAGCTATAAAACTGAAGAATATGATCATTAAAGTAGTAGGAAAACTTCCGACAGCATTCAAGGCTATATTGGCCAACTGCAGCATACCAGACCTAAGAGCACTGAATATAGTTTGGATGTTTTCTTCAAGCCCCGAAATGATAGTGGGGGATACATTACGTACTTCCAGAAATTCCTGCCAGCCTCCATCTATTAGCTGGAACTGGTCAGTTAAAGTTTCGTAATCAGGTAGAGTTTGAACTATTTTATTAAGTTCAACGTATACCCGGGAAACACCTAAAATCAACAGTAATATGACGATAGACATTACTACCAGGATCACTATGACGACCGAAAATGTCCTCCGCAAAGGAATCCGCCTGGATATAAAGTTTACCAGCGGTTCTAAAAGGGTGGCGAACAGCAAAGCGATTACAAAGGGAGCAAAAATAATAAAAATATAATGGAGAATATAAATCCCGGCAAAAGCTGCTATTATGGTTATTAATAGTTCTATTAATCTCTGTTTCATGGTTATCATCCTACCTTAATAAGATTAGTAAAGCTAGATAGGCTACAGGGGCTACTATCATCATGCTGTCAAATCTATCAAGAATTCCACCGTGACCAGGCAGAATATTTCCAGAATCTTTAATATCGGCATCTCTTTTTAGGGCCGACTCGATCAAGTCACCTGAGATCGCCGTAATCGATAAAAGGATGGCGGCTGGGATCGTCCAGAAAGAAAATATGCCGGTTAGGACGCTAAATATAAAGACCACCAGAACAGCAGCACCGATACCTCCGACTGCCCCCATAACCGTTTTATTGGGGGATAAAACCGGGGCCAGCGGGCGGCGGCCGTACTTGATTCCAATAAAATAAGCTCCGATATCGGTTGCCCAGGTTACCAGCAGGACGATCCAGAGAGCCATGGTAGTACGCAGGGGCGGCTGATTAAACTCTCTTAAAAAGCTCAGACAGACAAAACCGATGCTGATGTAGATAAGGGCAAAGACCCTGCTCCCAATATTTTCAAGGATATTTTCATAACCGATGGTTTGGATATGCAGAAAAGAATAATATAATATAAAGACCAGGACAAAAATAAAAATATATAAGAGATTGTTATTAAGGGCAGCTTCGTTTAAGATAAGCATACCTGCGGCAGTAAAGCCAGGAAAAACATATTTGTCCAGCTTAAGTTTTTCTTTAAAAAAAGCTACCATCTCGAAGGCGGCCAGGCCGGTCAAGATTGTAAGAAAAGCTAAAAAAGGCAGTGAACCCAAGTAAATAATGGAGATGAGCAAAATCAGCCCTAATATCGCGCTTATAACTCTTTTTTTGAGCATGATTACTCCAACTCCTCTTCTGGTAAGCTCCCGAATTTTCGCTGTCTGGAATTATAAACCGTAATGGCTTCCACTAAATCTTCTCTGGTAAAGTCAGGCCACAGGACCGGGGTGAAGTACAATTCAGCATAGGAAATCTGCCAGAGCAAAAAGTTAGAGATCCTTTCTTCTGCGGCGGTTCTAATCAATAAATCTACGTCTTTCAGTTCAGGAGCGTAGAGATACTGGTTAAATTCAGATTCGTCGATCTGGTCCTGGTCAGAAGCAAGAATTTTGTTGACCGCATCTACTATTTCCGCTCTTCCCCCATAATTAACTGCGATCGATAATTGAAGTCCGTCATTGTCCGCGGAAGCCGCTTCGATCCTGGCGATATCCTCCTGGACCTTTTCGTCCAGTTCATGGATCCTCCCGATAACTTTGATCTTTATATTCTTTTCCTGCTGGAGTTTATTAAATTCGTTGCGGACGGTAGAGCGCAGAAGCTGGAAGAGATAATTAACCTCGCTGGCCGGCCGCTGCCAGTTTTCTGTAGAGAAAGCAAAGACAGTTAGATAATCAAGTTCTAGATCTACAGCGGCTCTAGCTGCCCGCTCCAGAGCCTTTAACCCCTGGCTGTGGCCGTATTTTCTCGGCCTACTCTTACTTCGGGCCCAGCGGCCGTTGCCATCCATAATGATCGCTACATGTTTTACAGAATCCATAATCGACCTCCTCCAAAATCTTGCTGCCCATCAGCATAAAAAGAATCATCCCCTCCTGAGAGGGGATTAATGATACCTTACATACGAATAGTAAACCTTTATATCATACTCAGAAGAAGAAAGCTCAGACTCGGAAGATCGCTCGTACTCTCTGATATCAAGGATCCTCTTTTCTCCTTCTCCCTGAAATTTACGGGGAGGAGATACTTCTACCAGGAGATAATCATATTTCGATAATTCCTGTAAAGCTGCATCCAGTCTGCTTCCTCTAAATTGTGAGAGATCCAATTCCATGGTTAGACCTCCATTATCTCTTCCTCTTTTTTTTCAAGAGCTTTATCTATCTTATCAATAAATTCATCGGTGACATCCTGGATATTATCCAGGCCGCGGTGGAGATTGTCTTCAGAAATCTCGCTTTTATCTTCCAGTTCCTCCAGCTCATCGTTAGCTTCTCTACGAATCCTCCTGATGGCGATCCGGCCTTTTTCTGCTTTTTCTTGAGCAACTTTAACCAGTTCTTTTCTTCTTTCCTCGGTTAACTGAGGAATGTTGATCCGAATCAGATTACCGTCGTTATTCGGGTTCAAGCCAAGATTGGCCTTCATGATCGCCTTTTCAATATCCTCTAAAACGTTTTTATCCCAGGGCTCTATCACCAATTGTCTAGCTTCGGGAGCAGAAACTTTAGCCATCTGTTGAATAGGAGTCTGGCTGCCGTAATAGTCTACCATTACGTTTTCAACCAGGGAAGGACGAGCACGTCCTGTTCTGATCTGTTTAAAATCTTCTTTGGTGGCTTTAAGGACCTCTTCCATCTCTTTTCTGGTTTTTTGTTCTATCTGTCCAATCATAATCCGGAATTCCCCCTTATATTTTTATCTTACATAGGTACCGATTTCTTCTCCCTTGATGGCCCGCTTGATATTACCGTCTTCTTTGACCCCAAAGACAATAAGAGGAATTTCATTGTCCATGCAGAGAGAAATTGCAGTTGAATCCATAACTTCCAAAGACCGGTTCAAGACATCGATATAAGCCAGTTCTTTAAATTTGATCGCTTCTGGATTTACCACTGGATCTGAATCATAAACACCATCTACATTTTTGGCCATTAATATAGCTTCGGCTGAAATTTCAGCAGCACGAAGAGCGGCCGTAGTATCGGTGGAAAAATAAGGATTACCGGTCCCGGCTGCAAAAATGACAACCCGACCTTTTTCTAAATGCCTGATGGCCCGCCGACGAATATATGGTTCAGCCACCTGGCGCATTTCAATCGCAGACTGAACTCTGGTCTCCAGCCCATCTTTTTCTATCGCGTCCTGCAGAGCAAGGGCATTTATTACCGTAGCCAGCATGCCCATATAATCAGCTGTACCACGATCCATACCTCTTGCACTCCCAGCAATGCCGCGAAAAATATTGCCGCCTCCAACTACAATCGCTAATTCTACTCCTGTCTCATCGACAACATCCTTGATTTCCCGGGCGAGTTCCTGTATTTTTTGGGGGTTTATTCCAAACCCATCCTCAGCAGCAAGAGCTTCACCACTAATTTTAAGCAGAACTCGAGAATAATTTGGAGTTTCTTCCATTACATAACCTCCGTAGTTATCCTGCAAAAAAGAGAACACGTAATCGTGTTCTCTTCTGCTGGCAGATTAATTATTTTTTGTTTAGCTCAGCCTGTACTTCTGCCGCGAAGTCTTCTTCTTCTTTTTCAATGCCTTCGCCGACCTCAAATCTTTCGAAGTTATTCACAGAAACACCTTTATCTTCCAGATATTCTTCCACTGAAAGATCAGTATCACGGATAAATTCCTGCTTATTTAAACAGACTTGACTATAATACTTGTTCATTTTGCCTTCAACAATATTATCAACGATATGCTCAGGTTTGCCTTCATTGAGCATCTGTTCCCGATAAACTTTCTTCTCTCTAGCGATGTCTTCTTCGGTTACTTCTTCAGGAGTGATAAATTCAGGAGCAGAAGCAGCAATCTGCATAGCAATATTATTAGCTACTTCAGAACCAGGATCTTCGCTCATCTCAACCAGGACACCGATCTTACCACCCATGTGGATGTAGGAGTAAACACTGCCTGCAGTTTCAAACCGGGAAAATCTCCGCAGCTGAATGTTCTCGCCTATACTGGCAACCGCTTCTTTAATAACCACTTCCAAAGATTTTTCTGGTTCTTTAAACCACCCTTCAGTAAGAGCTGTTTCTACATCTTCTGCATCGCTGTTGAGGAGCTGCTCGGTGATGTCCCCTACCAAATTTTTAAAGTTTTCGTTCTTAGCAACAAAATCTGTTTCCGAATTAACCTCTACGATGATACCTTTTTTACGATCATCGGTAATCATAGTATTAACCATGCCTTCGGCAGCAACTTTACCTGCTCTTTTGGCAGCAGCAGCCATTCCTTTTTCGCGGAGATAGTCCACTGCAGCTTCGATGTCACCATCTTTTTCTGTTAATGCGTTTTTACAATCCAACACTCCCGCGCCGGTTCTAGCCCGGAGTTCTTTGATCTCATTCATTCCAAATGCCATTCTATCTTACCTCCTAGTTATAATCAGGCGTGAAAAAGGCCGGCCAAAAATCAAATTTTTAGCCGGCGACTTTAATCATCCTTAAAAATATATTTGCGTAAGCAGCCTGCTAAAAGCCGCAAAACAGTAGTGATGTTTAGCGGTTACGCGTTTGCAGATTCGGTTGAATCTTCGGCGACTTCCTCAGTTTCCTGACTTTGTCTTCCGGCTATTACTGCATCGGCAATCGTGCTTGTTATCAATTTGACTGCTCTGATTGCATCATCATTACCTGGAATCACGAAATCGATTATATCTGGGTCACAGTTACTATCGACTATCGAGACAATAGGTATATTTAACTTACGGGCTTCATTGACAGCAATGGATTCTTTACGAGCATCGGTAATAAAGATAACGTCAGGAACTCCATCCATATCTCTAATACCACCTAAGTTCCGAACCAGTTTCTCATGTTCCCGCTGCAGTTCGATAACTTCCTTGTTCGGCAGCACCTCGAAAAGTCCATCCTCTTCCATCTGCTCGATCTCTTCCAGACGGTCTATCCGCTTTCTAATGGTATTGTAGTTGGTTAACATACCACCAAGCCAGCGCTGATTGACGTAAGGCATCTCACAGCGTTCTGCTTCGTTCTTTACCGTTTCTTGAGCCTGACGCTTCGTTCCTACAAAAAGAACCGTACTACCTTCACTGGCCTCTTCTTTCACGAAGTTATAAGCGTCATCGATCAATTTAACGGTCTGCTGAAGATCAATGATATAAATACCGTTTCTCTCGGTAAAGATATATCTCTCCATTTTTGGGTTCCACCTTCTGGTCTGATGACCGAAATGGACCCCTGATTCTAGTAATTGTTTCATATTAACTACTGACATATTAATTGGCACCTCCTTCCAGTTTTAAAAACCTCTGCCCGTATCAGCTCCCGATTATTCCCCGCAGAAGTGACGGGACTGCGACCGAATTTAACGGCACCAGCAGCAGGATCAACAGACATGTGTATTTTTTTAACTACTTGAAAGTATATCATATAGCTCAAGGGATATCAAGCAAAATTTAAAGCACTTTATCGTCAGATTTATGAGAAGTAATGATCACTCTGCCGTCTTCCGTAAAAAACTTCATAGTACGACCGTAATCCGCTCCCGTATCTTCGCCCACCAGTTCTATTTCCAGTTCTGATAAAATCTCTTTTACCTTATGTACGTTTCTTTCCCCCACGTTTAGGGTTGAATTACCTGCAGATACATTAAACATTTTGGCCCCACCTGCGATCTTTGCCTTTAAAAATTGTTGGCTGGCTCCAATTTTTTCAAGCTCGTTTATTAGAAGCGGTATGCCGGTGTCGGCATACTTAGCCGGGTTTAGTCCTTTTCTATTATCAGGCAGCATAATATGGATCATCCCGCCTACTTTATTGAACTTATCATATAACGTTACTCCCACACAGGAACCAAGTCCAATGGTGATCAAATGGGCAGGAGATATACCCACATCGTATTCTGCCATCTTAACTTTTATGCTGCTATGATTCATCCAAGCTCAAACCCTAATGATTCCAGGATCTTCTGCAGGGAGCCATCATGAGGGATCAAGAAGAAGAACCCTTCGATCATATCTTCACCATCGATAAAGCGGGTTTTAATTAGAATACTATAGTCGCTGGTCTTGCTTAAAGGGATCATCGAACTACTCAAAATTGCCCCGGCCATATCGATGGCACAATCTGGTACCGACTGGATCAGATTCAGCCCGGTTAATCTATTTAAGGCGTTTAAATATGATCCGCTGAGGATGTTGCCGATTTCTTTTATAGCGGAAATGTCCATCTCACTGAGCTCGCTGAAGGCTACCTCTTTATGCGTAACCATGGTTAGCAGTTTTTCTACACTTTCTTCCTTTAAAATGAATAAAATCGAGGCGGGAGCATCTCCCATCACCTGGAGAAGAATCCCGGCTACAAGTTCTTCGATATCTCCAGTTATCTCCGGTACATCCGAGATAGGTAATATCTCCACCGAAGGAACGGTCATGTCAATTTTGCTGTTTAAAAACTGAGAAAAAGCAGTAGCAGCATTGCCGGCCCCGATATTGCCGATCTCCTTGAGAGCATCTTTTTCCATCTCATTTAGATTTTTTATGATGTCATCTTTCATCGCTTCATCTTAACCTCCTCCGGAATCTTTCTCACCTCAGGACTGATCAATCGTTGAATACTTTTTTGATCGCTCCCAGGACCCTGTCTTCTTTAAATGGTTTGACGATAAAATCTTTTGCCCCAGCTTCTACAGCATCGATGACCATAGCCTGCTGGCCCATAGCTGAGCACATGATAATGTTGGCATCGGGATCTATTTCTAAGATTTTCCTGGCGGCAGCGATCCCGTCCATGACAGGCATAGTAATATCCATCGTAACCAGATCGGGTTGATGTTCAGAATAGAAAGTAACGGCTTCTTTACCGTTGCCCGCTTCTCCTATAACCTCGTAATCTGTTCCCTGTAAAATATTTTTAATCATCATCCTCATAAATGCAGCATCATCTACAACAAGTACTTTTTTAGACATTTATTTAACTTACCTCCTGAATAAAATAATCGATACCACCTAATTATATACTTATCTCGGTTTAAATTTCAACTTAATTCTTCCTTAAATTTGCTGAACAACTGAAAAACCCTGCATAAATTAAAAATGCAGGGTCAGTACTTCATCATCTAATTTTGAGAACTAGCCTTTTAGCTTTTCTAGTTCTTCTAACAGATATTCATTAAGTACTTTGATGTAAGTCCCCTTCATCCCTAAGGAACGAGATTCGATTACTCCAGCACTCTCAAACTTTCTTAAGGCATTTACTATAACCGAGCGGGTTATACCTACCCTGTCAGCAACTTTACTGGCTACCAGTAAGCCTTCTTCTCCATCCAGTTCTTCAAAGATGTGTTCGATCGCTTCTAGCTCTGAATAAGAAAGGGTTTCGATTGCTATAGTAACTGCAGTTTTTTTCCTGGTTTCTTCTTCGCCTCTCTCGCTGCGGGAGCGGAGAATTTCCATTCCAACTACAGCAGCACCATATTCACCTAAGACTAAATCCTCATCGATAAATTCGCTGTCATAGCGGGCAAGGATAAGGGTGCCCAGGCGGTCGCCGCCTCCTACAACGGGAACTATGGTAGTTAACTTATCTTGAAATAAGCACTTTTCATCTTCCGCGAAGACGCATTCATCACCTTTTTGTTCGATGTTATCTCTGGTATCGTTTGATCTTAACATGAAATCGTTATAATCAGAAGGGAAATAGCCCTCGTTGATAACCTTTTCTTCCATGATATCACATTCAAAATCATCCAGAAGACTGTGGCCCAGGATTTTACCTTTCTTGCTGCAGATATAAACATTGCAGTTGATTGCGTCTTTTAACGCATCGGCCATGTCCTCAAAGTCTACAGGCTTTCCTCCTGTCTTTTGTAATAAGCGGTTGATCCTCCTACTCTTGTCTAATAAATTGCTCATGATATTTACCTCCATTTCTTTACTTATCTTTCTTTGAATTATTGGTTATAAAATATACCTGCTCAAATCTCTATCCTGGACAACAGATGCTAAGGCGTTATCGACATATTCTTTATCGATCTTGAACTTACCTTTCTCCATCTCTGGAGCATTAAAAGATACTTCTTCTAAAACCTTTTCCATTATCGTATGCAGTCTTCTAGCGCCGATGTTTTCCGTCTGCTCGTTAATCTGAGCAGCGTAACCGGCGATAGCATCGATAGCAGAATCGGTAAACTCAATATCTAATTCTTCGACCTCCAACAAAGCTTTATATTGTTTGGTCAGGGCATTTTCTGGTTGACGGAGAATAGTAGCAAAGTTCTCCTTATTTAAATTATTGAGTTCTACCCGAATCGGAAACCGGCCCTGTAATTCTGGAATCAAATCAGCCGGACTGCTAACATGGAAGGCACCGGCGGCAATGAATAAGATGTGGTCGGTATTGACAGCGCCATATTTGGTGAATACAGTTGAACCTTCAACGATGGGAAGGATATCCCTCTGTACACCTTCCCGAGAAACTTCAGGGCCAGAGTTGCTTTCTCTTCCGGAAATCTTATCGATCTCATCGAGGAAGATGATCCCCTCTTCTTCGACCCTATCGATGGCATCGTTGACCACATCTTCGGTATCTATCAAGCGCTCTGCTTCTTGATCAGCAAAAATCTCTCGAGCTTCTGCTACCGTAACCTTCTTAGTTTTCGTTTTAGAGGGCAGAATCGAGCCGAGGAAATCTTCCATATTAATCCCCATCTCTTCGACTCCCGAACTGGAGAAAACCTCCAGGGTTTTATGAGAAGTTTTTTCTACTTCTATTTCGATCTCTTTATCATCGAAGTAACCCTCTCTCAGCCTTTCTAAAAACCTCTCCCGCCTTTTCTGCTGGCGTTCCCGCAGCTTTTCTTTGGTTTCGGTGTCAGGTTCTTCTTTGGAACCGGTGGTATCAGCAGATAAAGTCAGTTGGGGTTCTGAGCTATCCTGACGGCTGGAACCGGGCAGAAGAATCTCTAAAATCCTTTCTTCTGCTCTTTTTTCTGCTTCTTCTTCCACTTCTGTAAACTTTTCTTCTTTGACCATGTTGATGGTTGTTTCTAGTAAGTCGCGGACCATCGATTCAACATCACGACCTACGTAACCTACTTCCGTAAATTTACTAACCTCTACCTTAATAAAAGGAGAACGAGAAAGTTTAGCAAGCCGGCGGGCAATCTCAGTTTTACCTACACCGGTAGGGCCGATCATCAGAATGTTTTTAGGAATTATTTCATCCTTTAATTCTGTGTCTATCATCTTCCGGCGGTAGCGATTACGTAAGGCTATAGCTACCGATTTTTTAGCTTTATCCTGACTGATAATGTACTTATCTAGCTCTTCAACTATCTGGCGGGGAGTTAATTCACTCACTATCTTCACCCTCCCTTAAAGTATCAACAGCTATATTTTTATTGGTATAAATACAGATATCAGCTGCAATTTCCAGAGCTTCTCTGGCAATATCAGCAGCTGAGAGTTCATGGTTATGTGTAATTAATGCCTGGGCTGCGGCCCGGGCATAAGCACCACCTGATCCTATAGCCAAGAAATTATCGTCTGGTTCAATAACATCACCATTGCCTGAAATCAAAAGAAGTTTTTCCTCACCAGCTACAATCAATAAGGCTTCTAATTTACGCAGGAATTTATCGGTGCGCCATTCTTTAGCTACTTCAACTGCCGCTCTCTCTAATTGGCCGTGGTACTCCTGAAGTTTTGATTCGAACTTTTCAAACAGGGTAAAGGCATCGGCAGATGCACCGGCAAAACCGGCCAAAATTTGATTGTTATACAGGCGGCGGATTTTCTTTGCTCCTGCTTTCATGATAGTGTCACCCAAAGTTACCTGACCATCTCCAGCTATCGCAATTTCTGATTTATGTTTAACCGCTATAATCGTCGTGGCTTCAAAGTTTGTAACTGACAAAATATCACCTCATCTAATTGTCATATGATTCATAATAGTATATTTCTTTGTTAATAGTAACATATTAAAATAAAAAAAGTCAAGTTTTTCATATGAGTTTTGTAGTATTATATCACATATCATAACTTTAATCTAATAAAGTTAAAATTTATCGCTTTTAATTAAGAAGATGGCCGATCATACCGGCCATCTCGAGTAAAGTTAAATATTGTGCTGGGCGATAAAATCGGCTAAATCATCCAGGGCACGCTGAGAGCGGGCCCGGTTCCTCTCTCGTTTATCTTTAATTTTTTCAGACAGTTGCGGAAAGATACCAAAATTTATGTTGATCGGTTGAAAATCGGCTTTGCTCCTATCGGTAATATAACGCGGCAGAGCTCCATGGGCGGTCGTAGCCGGAAAAGCAAGCGGCTGCTCACCCTGCAGCAGGCGGGCTGCATTGATTCCTGCTGTCATTCCGGCTGCTGTCGATTCGATATATCCTTCCACCCCGGTCAACTGACCGGCAAAAAATAAATCATCTCTTTTTCTGAACTGAAAGGTAGGTTCCAGGAGCAGCGGAGAATTAAGATAGGTATTTCGGTGCATAACGCCGTAGCGTACTATCTCGGCCTCCTCCAGACCGGGGATGAGTTTCATCATCTTATCCTGCTCGCCCCATTTTAATCTGGTTTGAAAACCGACCAGATTGTACAGGGTACCGTCCTGGTTATCCTGGCGGAGCTGGACCACAGCTTCCGGCCGTCTGCCGGAACGGGGATCCTGTAATCCTACCGGTTTAAGCGGACCATAAAGCAGGGTTTTCTTCCCCCGCCGGGCCATCACTTCGACCGGGAGACAGCCTTCAAAATACTGACCGGCTTCGAACTCCCTGGGCTGATTGATCTCTGCCCCCAGGAGGAATTCCCAAAACCTTGCAAATTCCGTCTCGGTCATCGGAGCATTCAGGTAATCGCCCTCCTCTTCCTCATAACGGGAGGCCCGAAAAACTATATCGTAATTCAGGCTCTCCGCTGTTACAATGGGAGCGGCTGCATCGTAGAAATAAAGATATTCTTCACCGGTTAGATCAGCTATCGCCTCGGCCAGAGCAGCAGAAGTCAGCGGCCCGGTGGCGATGATGACCAGTTTATCTGAGGGAATTTCACTTATTTCCTTCCGGATTAAATTTATATTGGGATGGCTTTCCAGCTTATCTGCCACCGTCCGGGAGAACCGTTCCCGATCCACGGCCAGCGCTCTTCCAGCCGGGACCTGATTGGCATCGGCGGCTGCCATGATCAGAGACCCAAGCTGGCGCAGCTCTTCTTTGAGCAGACCGGCGGCGTTATTGAGCGAATCGGCCCGGAGAGAATTGCTGCAGACCAACTCTGCCGGCTGCCCGGTATGATGGGCGGGGCTCTGCTTGACCGGCCTCATTTCGTACAGATCTACCTTGACATCCCTTTCTGCCAGCTGCCAGGCTGCTTCGCTTCCAGCCAGTCCGGCCCCGACGACGATCATTTCAGCCATACGAACTCACCTCTTCTTCTAACTC